>JAYTFP010000362.1:0-13078 GCA_043734285.1 Acidimicrobiaceae bacterium | reverse complement strand
CCACCGGGCGGTCTTCATCGCGGTGATCGGCAGCGACAATCGACTCCTGGTGCATCGGCGCGCTGACGACAAAGACCTGTGGCCGGGCTACTGGGACGTCGCCGCGGGCGGCGTGGTCGGCGCGGGCGAGGCCTGGAACGACGCCGCAGCCCGCGAGCTCGGCGAGGAACTGGGGGTGAGCGCCACGCTCGAGGCGCTGGGTGGGGCGACGTTCGACCATCCCGATGCGCTCGTGGTCGGCCGCATCTACGTCGTGCACCACGACGGCCCCTTCCACTTCGACGACGGCGAGGTCACCGAGGCTCGGTTCGTGAACCCGTCCGAGCTTGGCGAGTTGCGCGCCGCGCATCCGTTCTGTCCTGACTCGATCGCTCTGGTGCTCCCCCGCCTCGATCCCAGCTGGACGGCCTGACGGGTTTCAGTGTCAGGGGTCGCGTTCACACTTGTGGACATGAGCACCCAGACCGAATCCCCCTCCGCCCCTCCCGCTCGCAAGGCCATCCACCTCAGCGCCGATCTCCGCCTGCATCGGTGCGAGGTGGCCCGTTGGGCGCTCGCCGCGGGTCGGCCGCTCAATCTCGACGCCGTCACCGTCATCCTCGCGGCGCGCTCGTTCGAGTCGTCGATCGACGGTCACCCGTTCAAGCGTTGGACGTCGCAGAGCGTCATCACCTTCACCTGGGGCGCCGCGTCGCAGCTGTGCGCCAGTCGGGGCATCGAGCTTCCTCCGACCACCGCCGAGTCGCTCTACACCTACCTCGCGTTCCTGTCCGACACCGACCAGCTCGCGCCCGGCTCCTCACCGCGCCGGCCATTGCTCGAGACGGTCGTCGACGTGTCGGGCCTGCGCACCGACGGTCGTCGTCGCCTGCACGAGTCGCACAACTGAGCGCCTCTTCCCACTCGCCCCGTCAGCCGCTGATACCGAAGAACCGCAACAACTCGTCGGTGGCACTGAACGAGCCGCCGCCCGGCCAGTCGTGGCCCCACCCGGGGATCGTCGCGAGGCGCACCCGCGAGCCGTTGCCACACCCCGCCCAGTCGTCGAAGGCGACCCCACCGACGGTCGAGGTCGCGGGCGTTCCATGACAACCATCGGCCGCAGCGAACTTCTCGACCGAGCTGGGTACCGACGGGAACGACACGTTGAGGATCAACCCGGCGAGCGAGTTGCCGCCGCGATACGGCACGACTTGATCGCCCGTACCGTGGATGTGCTCGAACGGCAGCGACCGGCTCGGGTCACATCCCGCCACGTCGGTGCCCGACACGCTCGCCGCGGCTGCGAGGCGCGACGCCGCCGGGCTGCAGAGGAAGCGATAGGTCATCATCCCGCCGTTCGAGAAGCCGGTCATGAAGATGCGCGCCGCGTCGACATCGGGGCGAGCCGCGACGAGGTCGATCACCCTGGTGAGGTAGTCGATGTCGTCGACGCCGGTCGCCTGTGCGATGAGGCAGCAACCGCCGGCGTTCCAGCTGTCGGCAATGCCCTGCGGCGTGACGACCAGCAGCCGGTGACGGACCACTGCGTTCGACCAGTCGCCCGCGTTGCGCACGCCAGCCGGCCCGACGCCGAGTCCGGGAATCAGGATCACCACCGGCAGCCGTTCGCCCGGATGCTCGTCGGGCGGCGCGGCGATCTCACACTCGCGACGGATCAGACCGGTCTGCATCGCACAGCTCGACATCGCCGCGGGGTTGCCGGGCTGTCTCGTGGTCGGCGTCGATCCGTTCGCGAGCGTGGTCGCGACGGCCGTGTCGGATGTGGGCGCGATGACCCCGGGCGAACCGACACCATCGCGATTGATCAACACCACGGCGAGCAGCACGACCACGAGCGCCACGGCGCCGAGCACCATCACCCAGCCGAGCCCCGACCCGCGTTTCGGGCCACCGGGCGGCGGCGGAAGCGGTCCCGTGCTGAACGGGGGCGGAGGCGGCGCGCCGACCGAGAATTGGCTCACTCGCGGCCATGCTACGTCGATCGCGCCCCGATCCCGTGGGCGGCGCCATCATCCGGGTGGGTCTTTCTGACGGGTCGTCAGGTAATCTCGACCGCTACCGGGCACACCGCCCGAGGGAGGCTGACGTGGAGCTTGGCGACTCGGTTGCCGATGCCGATTTCCGATCCGAGATCCGCACCTGGATGGGCGAGCACCTCGCCGGCGACTTCGCCGTACTCCGTCATCGCGGTGGCCCCGGCGACGAGCACATGTTCGTCGAGGAACGCATGGCCTGGGAACGTCACCTCGCGGCACATCGCTGGACCTGCGTCGGCTGGCCGGTCGAGCACGGCGGCCGCGGACTCCCGCTGAGCCAGGAGGTCATCTTCCACGAGGAGTACTCGCGCGCCGGCGGTCCGGGTCGTGCCGGGCTCATCGGCGAGGGGCTCCTCGGCCCGACGCTGATCCACTTCGCATCGCACGAGCAACAGCGTGAACTGCTGCCGGGCATCGTCGCGGGCACCGAGTACTGGTGCCAGGGCTATTCCGAACCGAACGCCGGCAGCGACCTGGCCAACGTCTCGACCAGCGCGCGACTCGACGGCGAGGGTGACGACGCCGAGTGGGTGCTCAACGGACAGAAGGTGTGGACGTCGCTCGCGCAGTGGTCCGATTGGTGCTTCGTCGTCGCCCGCACCGAGGCCGGCAGCCAACGCCACAACGGACTGTCGTACCTGCTGATCCGCATGGACGCACCCGGGATCGAAGTGCGCCCCATCCGCCAGATCACCGGCACGGCCGAGTTCAACGAGGTGTTCTTCACCGACGCGCGCACACCGGCGCGCAACATCGTGGGCCACGCCGGCGACGGCTGGAAGGTCGCCATGGGCACCCTCGCCTTCGAACGCGGCGTGCTCACGTTGGGCCAGCAGATGGCGTTCGAGCGGGAACTCGACGAGATCCGCCGAGTCGCGCATCGCAACGGCACGATTGATGACCCGTCGATCCGCCAGAAGCTCGCCGACCTGTGGATCCGCCTGCGGATCATGCGCGCCAACGCACTGCGCACGCTCTCGGTCGACGAGAACGTGCAACTGGTTCGCGAGGCGATGATCGGCAAGTTGTTCTGGGCGAATCTGCACCAGGACATGGGCGAGGTCGCGATGGACGTGCTCGGTGCCGAGGCGATGATCATCGCCGACCGCTACGACTCGCACGAACCGCTCGAGTCACTGCACCGCCTCTTCATGTTCACCCGCTCCGACACGATCTACGGCGGCTCCGATCAGATCCAACGCAACGTGATCGGCGAGCGAGCGCTCGGCCTGCCGCGCGAGCCGCGCTGATCAGCCGACCCGCCGCCCACGATCTCACGCCGTACCGAACCCTTCATCGAACCTCGACACACGAAAGACCGCCGCATGCCCGCACCCGTTCCTCCCTATCCCGTCGCCCACGGCCTGCTCGCCGACAAGACGGTCGTCGTGACCGCCGCCGCCGGCACGGGCATCGGTTACGCGACCGCGAAACGCTGCGCCGAAGAGGGCGCCCGCGTGATGATCAGCGATCTCCACGAGCGACGGCTCGGCGAGACCGCCCAACGCATCGCGTCCGAGACCGGTGTCACTCCGTCCACGTTCCTGTGCGACGTCACCAACGAGGAGCAGGTGCAGGGCCTCGTCGCCGCAGCGATCGCCGAGCTGGGTCACATCGACGTCTGGATGAACAACGCCGGCCTCGGCGGCAACGCAGCGGTCGTCGACATGACCGACGAGCAGTGGTCGAAGGTCATCGACATCACCCTCACCGGCACGTTCCGTTGTCTGCGCGCGGTGCTGCCGCACATGTACGGGCGCGGCGCGGGCGCTGTCGTGAACAACGCCTCGGTGCTCGGCTGGCGCGCGCAGGAACTGCAGGCGCACTACGCGGCGGCGAAAGCCGGCGTGATGGCACTGACGCGCTGCACCGCGATGGAGGCGGCGAAGCACAACGTGCGCGTCAACGCGGTGTCGCCGAGCCTGGCGATGCACCCGTTTCTCGCGAAGGTCACGCCCGACGGGCTGCTCGAAGAACTCGAGGCCCGTGAGGCGTTCGGGCGCGCCGCGGAGCCGTGGGAGATCGCCAACGTCATGGTGATGCTCGCGTCGGACTACACCACTTACATGACGGGCGAGGTCGTCGCGGTCAGCAGCCAACACGCATGAGCACGACGCTTTCGGTCGCGACTCCGGCCGACTTGTTCGACCACGTCGGCGACGAGCTCGGCCCGACGACCTGGCTCGAGGTCGCGCAGGACCGGATCGACGAGTTCGCCGATGCCACTGGTGACCACCAGTGGATCCACGTGGATGACGAGCGTGCCCGCGCCGAGAGCCCGTTCGGCGGACCGATCGCGCACGGCTACCTCACCTTGTCGCTGGCCAATCTCTTCCTGCCCCAACTACTGACCGTCGAGGCCTTCTCGATGGGCGTCAACGTCGGCCTCGACAAGGTGCGCTTCCCCGCGCCGGTGCCCGCGGGTGCGCGCATACGCGGGCGCGGCGAGGTGGTCAGCGCCGACCAGATGGGCGAGGGCGTGCAGGTCGTCGTTCGCATCACCATCGAGATCGACGGCACCGACAAGCCTGCCTGCGTCGCCGACACCGTCAGCCGCTTCTTCCCCTGACGGAATAGCCGCCAGGTGTCGCCCGTTGTTACCGCTGAGTAACATCAGGCCATCCAGATCCGTCAATCAGATCCAAGTCGTGGGAGTCACCGTCATGCCTGAAGCCGTCATTGTCGCAACCGCACGCACGCCGATCGGCCGGGCTTTCAAAGGATCGCTGGTCGATGTGCGTCCCGACGATCTCGCCGCGCAGATCGTCCGCGCCGTGTTCGAGAAGGTCCCCTCGGTCGACCGCAACACGGTCGAGGACCTGATGCTCGGCTGTGGTCAGCCCGCCGGCGAGGCGGGCGTGAACCTGGCCCGCGTGGTCGCGGTGCTCTCCGACATGCCGAATGTGCCCGGCGTGACGATCAACCGCTATTGCTCGTCGTCGCTGCAGGCGATCCGCATGGCGGCCCACGCCATCCGCGCCGGCGAAGGCGACGTGTTCCTCGCGGCCGGCGTCGAGACGGTCAGCCGCTTCAAGAACGGAATGGCCGACGATGGCCCCGCCAACGAGATCTTCAGCGAGGCCCAGGCCCGCACCGCGAAGCGCCAGGCCGGCGACCAGGGCCCGTGGGCCCCGCCCGTGGGTCTGCCCGACATCTACATGGGCATGGGTGACACCGCCGAAAACGTCGCCGAGCAGGAGAAGGTCGGCCGCAGCGAGCAGGACGAGTTCGCCGCACGCAGCCAGCAGCTCGCCACAGCGAGCCTCGAGAGCGGCTTCTGGGAGCACGAGATCACCCCGGTCACGCTGCCCAACGGCACCTTCGTCTCGACCGACGACGGCATCCGCGCCGGCACCACCGTCGAGAAGCTGTCGACCCTTCAGCCCGTGTTCCGCCCCGGCGGTTCGGTGACGGCCGGCAACGCCTGCCCGCTCAACGACGGCGCCGCCGCGGTCATCGTCATGAGCGACACGCGTGCCAGCCAGCTCGGCCTCACGCCGCTGGCTCGCATCGTTGCCTCGGGCGTCTCGGGTCTCAACCCCGAGATCATGGGCCTCGGCCCGATCGAGGCCTGCCGCCAGGCGCTCGGCCGTGCCGGCATGACCATCGACGACATCGACCTTTTCGAGATCAACGAGGCGTTCGCCGCGCAAGTGCTGCCCTCGGCGAAGCACCTCGGCATCCCGATGGAGAAGCTGAACACCCGCGGCGGCTCGATCGCCCTCGGTCACCCGTTCGGCATGACCGGCGCCCGCATCATGACCACCCTGATCCACAACCTGCAGGAGTCCGACAAGCGCTTTGGCCTCGAGACGATGTGCGTCGGTGGTGGCCAGGGCATGGCGATGATCATCGAGCGCCTGTAGCCCCAAAAGATCCGGGGTTCGGCTGGGTACGGGCCGTACCGTGGCCACCATGACGGCGATCACCACTCCCCCGACGCGTTCGCGCGCCCCCGGTGGCGTGATGGTGATGCTGATCGGTGCGTCGGTCGCGCTCAACGCGGGCAACGGCGCGATCTTCGGGCTCACCGCCGAGATCCAGCGGGTGCACCACCTCACGACGAGTGAACTCGGCTTCATCACCGGCGCCCTGTTCGCGTCGATCGTGGTGTGCCTGCTCACGTTGTCGCACCTCGCCGACCGCGGTCACGCGAGGGCGATGCTGCTCATCGGCCTCGTCGTGGGAACGGCGGCAGTCGTGTGGTTCGCGGTCGCGGGTTCGCTCTGGCAACTCGTCGTGTCGCGCGCGTTGTCGGGGCTCGCGGTCTCGCTGTTCCTGGCGGCCGGCCGCTCGATCGTGGTCCGTCTCGACCCGCCGAACATGGGTCAGAACCTGGGTCTGCTCGGCGCGTCCGAGGTCAGCGGGTTCATCATCGGTCCACTCCTGGGCAGCCAGTTGTTCCGGCTCGGAGGACTGTCGACGCCGTTCTGGATCCTCGCCGCGGTCACCGCGTTCGCTGCCGCGTTCTTCGCGATCCGCTTCCCGTCCGACATGGGCGCGGTCGTTCCCGAGGCCGACGGTGACGCCGAGGAGCAGCTCACCCGATGGCAGCTCAGCGGACTCGACCTGCTCCGGGATCGACGCGTGGTGGCCGCCGCGTTGTTCGGCGTCGCGATGTACCTCCCGGTCGGCGTGTACGACTCGTTGTGGGCGAAGTACCTGCACGACCTCGGTGCGAGCCGTGACTTCATCGGCATCTCGCTCACCCTGTGGGGTGTGCCGCTGATCGTGTTGAGCGGCGCCGGTGGACGGCTGGTCGATCGCATCGGGCCGCGCCGCGCGCTCGCCGGCGGCCTCTGCGTGATGGTGCCGGTGCTCGTGCTCTACGGCGCCCTCGATTCGTACTGGATCGTCGCCTCTGTCGCGATCATCGAGGCGTGTGCGCAGGCGGTCACCATGCCGGGAGCGCAGGCCGCGATGGCGCAGGCGTGCCCGCCGAGTCGCACCGCGGCCGGTCAAGGGCTCGGCGCACTCACGGGGCTCAGCATGGCCGGGCTCATCGGCACCGCGGCGCCGGCGATCTACCAGGAGTGGGGCGCGCTCACCCTGTTCAGCGGCGTGGCCGCGGGCGTCGCGGCGATGTCGATCGTGGCGCTGCGACTGTCGGTCACACCGACGCGATGACCCGGCAGAGCACGTCGGTCGCCTCGCCCTGACTGGCGAGCAACGATGCGGTGCACGTCGCGCCGACATCGAGGCGCAGCCAGATGCCCGATCCCTCGGCCGACGCGTCGAGCGACGCCGCACGGCCCGCGACGGTGGACCACCCGATGAGGACCGGCAGTTCGTCCTGTGACAACGAGCTCGCGAGTGTCGTCCCTGTCGGAGTGCCGTCAGACGCAACAGTTGCGACGAGCGAGGGTCCGACCTCGGCATCGAGGCACTCCGCGATCGACCGCGCCGTGGCCACGGGATCGTCGGAGACGACGAGCCAGGCAGTTCGCACCTGGCCGTCCCACTTGGGCACCGACGACAGCACGATCGACGGACGAACGAGTGCGAGTGACCGGCTGAACATTGCGAACCACCCGGTCGATCCCACCAACACCAGGCTGAGGATCGCCCAGGCGCCGCCGAAGTCGGTTCCGACGAGCGACAGGCAGATGAACGCGCCGCCCAGTGCTGCGAGCGCGGTGGCCGCACGCCACGGTGAGGTGCGAGTCGCCCGCGAGAGATCGGCGGGCGACAGGCCCGACGGTCGCTTGCGGTAGACGCGCACCAGCGTCGATCAGGTGCCGTAGACGGGTGTCGGCTGGGTGGCTTCGCGGAGCAGGTCGGCGACGACCGGGCCGATCTCGGCCGGCTCCCAGCGAGCGCCCTTGTCGAAGGTCGGGCCGTGGCTCCATCCGTTGGCGATCGTGATCTTGCCGCCCTCGACCTCGAAGACACGTCCGGTCACCTGCGCGGAGGCGGTCGACCCCAACCATGCGACGAGCGGCGAGACGTTCTCGGGGGCCATTGCGTCGAAGGCGCCGTCGGCCGGCGCGGCCATCATCTCGGCGAACGCGCCCTCGGTCATCCGCGTGCGCGCCGCGGGAGCGATCGCATTCGCGGTCACGCCGATCCGGCCCAGCTCGGCGGCCTGCACCAGTGTCATCGAAGCGATCGCACCCTTCGCAGCGGAGTACGCGGCCTGCGCGATCGAACCCATGAGACCCGCGCCCGACGACGTGTTGATGATCCGGCCGTCGACCGGTCCACCGGCCTTCGACAGCGTGCGCCAGTGGGTCGCGGCGTGACGAGACGGCGCGGCGTGGCCCAGCACGTGGACCCGCATCACGGCCTCCCACTCGGCTTGCTCGGAGTTGACGAACATGCGATCACGCACGATGCCGGCGTTGTTCACCACGACGTGCAGACCGCCGAATGTGTCGATCGCGAGCTGGACCATCTCGCCGGCAGCGTCCCAGTCGGCGACGTCGTGGCCCGATGTGACGGCCTCTCCTCCGGCGGCCACGATCTCGTCGACGACCTGCTGCGCGGGTGTCTCGGAGGGGTCGGAGCCATCGGCCGCGACGCCCAGGTCGTTGACGACGACCTTTGCGCCCTGCCGGGAGAATTCGAGTGCGTGCGCCCGACCGATCCCCCGGCCGGCGCCGGTCACGATCACGACACGTCCTTCACAGATGCCTGTCATGGGCGCAGTCTCCCGCGACATCTGACGCCTCGTCACATTTGCGGGCCGCTGTAGTGTCGGGCGCCATGCGCTTCGGGGTCACCATCTTCGCGACCGACCAGACGATGAGTCCCGTCGACGTCGCGGTCGAGGCCGAGGCGCGAGGTTTCGACTCGATCTACCTGCCCGAGCACACACACATCCCGGTCAGCCGGCGCACATCGCCACCCGTCGGCGGCGGCGAACTGCCCGAGGAGTACAAGCGCACGGTCGATCCCCTGGTCGTCCTCGCGGCCTGCTCGGCGATGACCACCACCATCCGGCTCGGCACCGGCGTGGCGCTGCCGGCACAACGCGAGCCGATCGTGACGGCGAAAGCGGTCGCGACGCTGCAGAACCTGTCGAGCGGCCGCTTCTGCCTCGGCGTCGGCTTCGGCTGGAACGAAGACGAGATGGAGGACCACGACGTGGCCTACGCGTCACGACGCGCGCAGAGCCGCGAGCACGTGCTCGCGATGCAAGCCCTGTGGACCGACGAGGTCGCCGCGTTCGACGGCGAGTTCGTGCACCTCAGCCCGAGTTGGAGCTGGCCGAAGCCCGACCGGCCCGTGCCGGTGCTGATCGGCGGCGGCGCGGGGCCGAAGATGTTCGCCCACATCGCCGAGTACGCGGACGGATGGATCCCGATCGGTGGAGCCGGCCTGACCGAATCGATCCCGCGATTCAAGGAGGCCATGGCCGCCGCCGGGCGCGATCCCGAGGCCATGGAGATCGTCCCGTTCGGATCGCTGCCGACGCCCGACAAGCTCGATCACTTCGAACGGATCGGCGTGACCGAATGCGTGTTCCGCCTTCCCTCCGCGGGACGCGACGACGTGATGGCCGTGCTCGACGAGCAGGCGGCGCTCATCGCGTCGCGATGAGCGCCATCGCTCTCAGAAGGTGGCGAAGCCGGACTCGGACATCAGCTGATCCGACATCATCTGGTCGACCATCGGCAGACCCGCCAGCAGCTCAGTGAAGGCCGACTCGGCCATCGGACGGCCGATCAGATAACCCTGTGCCGCGTGACAGCCGAGCAGTCGTTGCCGGTCGAGTTGTTCGGCGGTCTCGATGCCCTCGGCGACGACGCGGAAGCCGAACGAACGTGAGAGGTCGACGACCGCACGCACGATCGCCTCGTCCTGCGGATCGTGGCAGATGCCGGCCACGAAGCTGCGGTCGATCTTCACGTAGTCGACCGGGAACCGGCGCAGGTGGGTGAGTGACGAATAGGCCGTGCCGAAGTCGTCGAGCGCGATGCGCACACCCGACTCGCGGATCTCGGTCATCGCGGCCACTTGTGAATCGTCGGCCTCGAGCAACGCGTCTTCGGTCAACTCGATGACCAGTCCATCGGCCATCGCCCCCGCCGACTCGATCGCGCGGGCGACCAACGATGGGAGGCGCGTGTCGAGCTGGCCCGCTGACACGTTGACCGAGAGACGGAACCAACGCCCGAGCTGTTGCCACTTCGCGAGCGCGCGGCACGCGGTCTCGATGACCCACTGCCCGACCGGCGCCGCGAGATCCGTCTCGTGCACGACATCGAGGAAGACCGCGGGCGGCAACAGGCCGAGCTCGGGATGCGCGATGCGCAGCAGCGCCTCGGCGGCGGTCGGGCGTCCGGTCACGTTGGAGTAGACGGGCTGGTAGTACAGCTCGAACCAGTCGTTCTCGAGCGCGGACCGCACGAGCATCTCGGCGTCGAAGCGGCGACGCGACGCCTGGCCCAGCGAGTCACCGAACACCTCGACGCGACCCTTGCCCCGCGCCTTGGCCTGGTCGAGAGCAAGATCAGCCTGGCGCAGCAGCGCCTCGGGCTCGATCGACAGGTCACCGCTCACAGCGACGCCGATCGTCACGCTCGGCACGATCAGCGTCTCGTCCTGTGCGTCCCACGGCACGCACAGTCGTTGACGGATCACCTCGGCGACCAGCACCGCGGCGCCGTCGTCGCGCACACCGCAGAGCAACACGACGAACTCGTCGCCGCCCCACCGCGCCACGACGTCGGCGGGGTCGAGCACGTGCTCGAGGCGCCGCGCCATCTCGACCAGCAGGGCATCACCCATCGTGTGGCCCAGCGACTCGTTGATGCGCACGAAGCGATCGATGCCGATCGTGAGCACCGCGACAGTGGCGTGTACAGCCATGCGCTCCGCCAACACGTCGGCCACGCAATGCCGGTTCACGAGGCCGGTCAGACCGTCGTAACGCGAACGCTGACTCATGTCGCGCAGGTCGAGTAGCGCCTGCTCGAGCTCGCGGGTGCGGTCGTCGATGAGCTGCTCGAGGGTGCGGACCCGACGGTCGCGCAGGTCGATCACGCGGGCCTCGTCGGACGGGGCCGCACCCTCACGCAGTTCGCGTTCGTAGCGGCGTGTGAGTTGGAGTTGCTGGACGGCGTCGTCGTGGCGACCGTCGGCGACCGCGATCTCGGCGAGCAGTTCGTGACAGCGGGCGAGGGTGCGCAGGTCGCCCACCGAGTAGGTCGTCGCCTCGACCAGCGACGCCGCGGCCTCGACCGCATGACCGGCCGCGAATGCGGCCTCGCCGTACGAAGCCGCCAACAGGAATCGCATCCGCGGATCGTGGACGGCCATCTCGGCGACCGACTCGAACACGTCGAGCGCCCAACCTGCGTCGCCCTGCGCGAGACGTGCCCATCCGACGACCAGGTAGACAATCGGCGGGAGTTCGAGTGCCCTCGACGCGTCGGAAAGTCGGCTCACGTAGACCTGCGCGCCCTCGTGGTCGCCGCGCTCGAGACGCAAGGCGATCACGCCGACGAGGCACCACAGCACGCGCTGCTGCGCGGGGTGCCCCTGGCGCGCATTCAGGAGCAACCGTTCGATCGAGGCCGAGACGCTCTCGGGAACGCGGTGTGCGCGACTCGCCGCGATGACGTCGAACAGCACCTCGGCGAACAGCTCGTCGTCGTCACCGCCGGCAGCGTCTTCGATCGCGTGGGCGAGATCGGCAAATCCCTCGTCGATGCGTCCCGCCGCGAGCAGGGCAGAGCCACAACGCCGCCGCAACGCGACCATCGCCGGCCGATCGACGGGAAGCGCCGACATCGCGACCCGACGCTCGCGGTCGAACGCCTCGAACTGCACGTCGAAGTGGCGGAGGCGTCCGCTCACCGTGGCGAGGTCGCGCAGCAGCATCAGGACGACGTCGCGATGCTCCTCTGCCGGCGACTCGCCCAGAGTCTCGAGCGCGAAGGCCAGTACCTGCTCGGCACGCTCAGGGTCGAGATCGACGACCCGCGCCGCGAACCGCCCGCTCAGGTCCGCGAAGGGACCTGGCTCACGCTCGGGGTCGCGCAACGTCCGTCGGTAGCGCGCCTCGAGATCGATGATGTCCTCGCGTGTGTCCATGACGATGGGTCACGCGCACCGACGACGCGGCCCGCGTTCGTCGAATCGTATCGACGGGGGCGGGCGCCCTCGGGGACCATCGGTCAGGCGGACGGCGGCAACCAGTGCCCCGCGTTCACCGGCAGCGCGGTGCCGGTCACGCACTTCGACAGCGGCGACGCGAAGAACACGACGGCGCCCGCGATCTCCGACGAGTGCGGCAGGTACTTGAGGCAGGTCTCGGCGGCGCGCTCGTCGTAGATGTCCTGCCACGTCACGGCGCCGCCGCGCGCCTCGGCCTGCCACTCGAAGTAGATCTTCACGCTGTCGCCCCAGATGTAGCCGGGGTGGATCGCGTTGACCCTGATGCCATCACGGCCGAGTTCACGGGCGAGCGTCTTGGTGACCGCGCCGAGCGCCGCCTTCGAGCCCGCGTACGCGCCGGCGTTCTCCTCGATCATCTGCACCGACATCGTGTTGATCATCACGATGCGTGCGTCGCCCCGCTCGGTGCCAGCGCGCTTCAGCGACGGCAGCACCGACTGCGTCAACTGGAGCGTGCCGAAGTAGTTGATGTCGATGGGACGTCGCCACTTCGCCAGGTCGGCGGTCTCGAAGGGCGATGAGTCACCGCCGTGGAACGCGGAGTTCACGAGGATGTCGAGCGCGCCGACCTCGGCCCCGACCACCTCGGCGACGTGCCGGCAGTCCTCGACCTTCGCGATGTTGGCCTGCACCTGGATCGCGCGGCGACCGAGCGCCTCGACCTCCTTCGCGACGTCGGGCATGACCTTGTCGCTGCGGGCCACCAGCACGAGGTCGGCGCCCTGCACGGCGAGGGCGAGGGCGATGTCGCGCCCCATGCCCGGTCCGATTCCGGTGACGAGAGCGGTCGTTCCTTCGAGCAGCATCTCGACGTTCTAGCCGAGGGTCGAGGTCAGCCGCGTCGGAGCTGCGACCACGGCACGTCACCGTCGTCGCGAGGCTCACGCGGCAGACCCAATGCCTGTTCGGCGAGG
>JAYTFP010000361.1:0-3957 GCA_043734285.1 Acidimicrobiaceae bacterium | reverse complement strand
GCGCGCGTGTCGTGACCGACACCATGGCCGACGCCCACTCGGTGTCGGTCAGCTGCTGGGTCGGCACCGGCAGCCGTGACGAGCCGGCCGAACTGGCCGGAGCGTCGCACTTCCTCGAACATCTGCTCTTCAAGGGCACCGAGTCGCGCACGGCACGCGACATCAACCGCGGCGTCGACGCGGTCGGCGGTGACTTCAACGCGTACACGGTCAAAGAGGCGACGGTCTTCTACACGAGGGTACCGGCGTCCGAACGGCGCTTCGCTTCCGAGCTGCTGACCGAGATCATCACCACGCCGCGCCTCGATGCCGACGACGTCGAGATCGAGCGGAGCGTGATCCTCGAAGAGCTGGCGATGGCCGTCGACAGTCCCGATGACCTCGTCTTCATGAACCTCGCCGAGCAACTCTTCCCGGATCACCCGCTGGGTTGGGAAGTGCTCGGGCAGGAGCCGACGCTCGAGTCGATGACCCGCGAGGGCATCGCCGGATTCCACGCGGAGTGGTACCAGCCGGCCAACCTCGTGTTCGCCGCCGCGGGTCGGATCAGTCATGAGGAGTTCGTCGCCGTCGTCGAAGAGGGGATGGGTGACACGATCGGACAGCGGCCCGATCGCGTCGCGCCCGACGATCGACTCGACGTCGTGCGCGTCGTGCACCGACCGATCGAGCAGGTGCATCTCGCCGTCGGGTGGCGTTCGATCCCCAGCGACGATCCCGATCGATTCGCCCTGGCCGTGCTCAACCACGCGCTCGGTGACGGCCCGTCGAGCCGACTGTACGAAGAGATCCGCGAAGCGCGCGGCCTGGCCTACTCGGTGGTGTCGTCGGGCTCGTCGTACGCCGACAGCGGGTCCTACAGCGTGTACTGCGCGACCGCGCCCGAGCACCTCGCCGAGGTGCGCTCGATCATTGCGGACGTGATCGCCGAGATCACGAGCAGCGGCGTCGGCGACGACGAGCTCCGCGTTGCGAAGGGGTACCTCCGCGGTTCGATGTTGCTCGGACTCGAGGATTCCGGCGCGCGCATGAGCCGCCTCGGATCGTCGATCACCTCGCGCGGACGCGTCGTGCCGATCGCCGAGTCGCTCGCCGGCATCGACGCGGTCACCGACGACGACGTGCGTCGCGTCGCGCAGCGCATCTTCGGTCAGACAATGGTGACCTCGGCCATCGGCCCGATCGAGGCCGACGCGCTCGCCTGACGCAGTCGTCTAGAAATTGCCGATGTCCCTCGTCCTGATCGACCATCCCGCGGAGCATGTCGCCCGCATCACCTTGAACCGACCCGAGCGGCTCAACGCGATGTCGATCGACCTCGTCATCGAACTCTGGGACGCCCTCGAAGACGTGGCTTCCGACAACGAGGCATGGGTCGTCGTGCTGACCGGCGCTGGACGCTCATTCTGCTCGGGACTCGATCTCAAGGACTACGGGATCATTCCCAACATCGACGGTCTGCAGGTCGGGCGGATCGCGCAGCGGTCGATGCGCTACTACTCGCGCCTGATCACGCGGATGCGCGAGATTCCTCAGCCGATCATCGCGGCGGTCAACGGAGTCGCCTACGGCGGCGGGATGTGCCTCTCACTCGGCGCCGACCTGCGGATTGCGGCGCAGAGCGCGATCTTCAACTCGACCGGCATCGTCAACGGACTCACGTCGACCGAGATGGGCGTGAGCTGGTTGCTGCCGCGGCTCATCGGCGTCGCGAACTCGAACGACATCCTGCTCACCGGACGCCAGGTCGACGCGGCCGACGCGCTGCGCATGGGTCTCGTGTCGCGGGTCGTCGCGGATGACGACATCGAGTCGGTCGCCGTCGAGTTGGCCGCGTCGATGACTCGGTTCAGTCCGTACGGGTTGGCGATGACGAAGGACACGATCTGGGCGAATCTCGAGGTCGGGAGCCTCGCCGCCGCGATCGAACTCGAGGATCGCAACCAGCTCATGCTCGGGTTCACCAACAACCTCCCGACCGCGATCCGCGCGTTCGACCGCGGCGAGCGGCCGGTCTACCTCGACGAACCGCGCCACGACATCTGGCCGCTACCGGAGAGCAGTTCTGACGGGGGCTGACGAGCGCCCCTCCGCCTAGACTCACTGCCCGTGACCAGCATCAGGGTGGGCGTGTTCGGCGCCGGTGGGCGCATGGGTTCGACCGTCTGCCAGGCGGTGATGGCTGACGACCAGCTCGAACTCGTCGCCGCGGTCGACCCTCATCACTCGGGCCTCGACATCTCCCGCGTGGCGGGCGTCACGGGATGCGACCTGCAAATCGCCGGCGACCCCCAAGCCTTCATCGACGCGAACGTCGACGTCGCCATCGACTTCACCGAGGCCGCCGCAGCGCGCACCAACATCATGTGGCTGGCGGAGCACGGGATCCACGCCGTCGTCGGCACGACGGGGTTCGACGATGCCGACCTCGCATCATTCGAGGCGGCGTTCGCTCGCAGCAACTGCGTGATCGCGCCGAACTTCGCGATCGGCGCGGTGTTGATGATCAAGTTCGCGGCGATGGCCGCGCCCTACTTCGAGACCGCCGAGATCATCGAGTTCCATCACGATCAGAAGGTCGATGCGCCGTCGGGCACCGCGAACTTCACGGCGCAACGCATGGCCGAAGCGTCAGCCGAGTGGGCCGACGATCCGACTCGAAAGGTCATCTACGACGGGGCCCGGGGTGGCGTCGGCCCGGCCGGCATCCACGTGCACTCGGTTCGCATGCGCGGCATGGTCGCCCATCAAGAAGTGCTGTTGGGAACGATGGGTCAGACGCTGCTGATCCGCCACGACTCGATCGACCGCACCTCGTTCATGCCGGGCGTGCTGCTCGCCACGAAGGCCGTCCGCGAACGCTCCGGCGTCACGATCGGCCTCGACGCGCTACTCGACCTCTGAACCATCCAGCTCCTCGCCGATCTTCGCCAGGCCGACGAGTTGGCCGGTTCCCTTGCGGAACTGGAAGGCGATGCCCAACACCACCACGATCACGCTGATGATCGTCGCTGGCCACTGGTAGCGCCCGACGAAATCGGAGACCGACTTGATCTCCGAGCTGAAGACCTTGCCGAGCCACCAGCACAACAGGAGGCGGGCGAAGGTGCCGGTGATGTTGAGGGCAGCGAACGTGCGCGCTCGGATGCGAGCCACCCCGCCCAACAGCGACACCCAGTTGTTCGGAACGAGGAAGGCGAGCGGATAGAGGATCTTGCGGTGGGCCGGATTCTCGAGGCCCCGGCCGTCGTCACCGACGATGCGGTGCACACTCGGGTAGGTCTCGACCGCCCACGCGAGCGCCCGGTCGCCGTAGTACCAACCGAGCATGTAGAAGAACGGATCGGGGATCAGATGCCGGATCATCCCGATCCCGAAGTACGACGACCAGCTGAGGTCGCGGGTCGCCAGCAACAGGTACCGGTTGATCGGACTGAGCGCGATCAACAACGCGGTGTGGTGCTGCGCGACCAGCCTCGGCCACCACGCGTTGGCGACATAGCCGGCGATGACGAGCGAGACGATGGGCACCAACGCCACGGGCAGGACCCACCGTGGCGGACGCGCAGTGATGGTCGCGTCGTCGGCGCCGGAGGTCACGGCGCGAGGTTAGGCGTCGGGAACACAGGCGGTAGCGTCTCGGCCCGATGTACCGATTCATGCTCCGGCCGCGATGGATCGTGAGTCACGTCCTGGTCCTGGCCGCCATCGTCGCCATGATCAACCTCGGGTTGTGGCAGGTCCGTCGGCTCGACGAGAAGAAGGCCCACAATCGCCAGGTCGTCGCGCACAGCACACAGCCGCCGGTGTCGATGTCGGCGCTCCCGGCCGATCCGCACGAGGCGCAGTTCCGGCGGGTGAACGTGACCGGCCGCTTCGACACCTCGAAGGAGGTCGCGGTCAAGAACCGCACGTTCGGCACGGCGTCCGACGGTTCGGGTGACACCGCCGCTCCTG
>JAYTFP010000360.1:0-6359 GCA_043734285.1 Acidimicrobiaceae bacterium | reverse complement strand
CAGGGGTGGCAGGCAGTGCGAATGCGACAACGAGAACGAGCCGTCGAACGACGGCCCGGGTGTGACTGGACATGAAAACCCTCCAGCGCCGCTGTGGCGTGAGAACGGGAGGGAAGAGGGACCGCTACGCAGGCTCTCGTTCGAGCCCGGCCAAGCGCGATCGTAGCTGGAGGACCGCTTTCGTGTGGATCTGACACACCCGTGACTCGGTCACGCCGAGCACCCGGCCGATCTCGGAGAGGGTGAGGCTCTCGTAGTAATAGAGCGTGAGGACGATCTTCTCGCGCTCGGGCATGCCGTTGATCGCCTGCGCCAGCATCTGGCGGATCTCGGTCACCTCGAAGGCACCCATCGGACCGTGGCTCGCATCGGCGATCGTGTCGCCCAGCGTCAGCGCCTCGCCCCGATCGCCGCCGATCACGAGGATCTCGTCGAGCGCAGCCATGCCGACGACCGAGATCTGGCTGAGGGTCGTCTGGAACTGGTCGTCGGTCATACCGAGTTCTCTCGCGACCTCTTCGTCGCTCGGAGCGCGGCCCCACTTCGCCTCGAGCTTCGAGAACGCCTTCTCGACCGAGCGCACCTTGGCCCGGACCGAACGCGGTACCCAGTCGATGGAGCGGAGCTCGTCGAGGATCGCGCCCTTGATCCGGCTGATCGCATACGTCTCGAACTTGAAGCCGCGACCGGGCTCGAACTTGTCGATCGCATCGATGAGGCCGAACATCCCGTAGCTGACGAGATCGGCCTGCTCGACGTTCTGCGGCAAGCCCACGGCGACGCGGCTGGCGACGTACTTGACCAACGGCGAGAAGTGCAGGATCAGCGCGTCACGCACACGCGGATCTGCCGCCTGCTCATAGCGGGCCCACAGATCGTTGATGTCGATTTCGTTGCCGCCCTCGGACGCGTCGCTCATCTTCATGCCCTCGGGTGGGTGGATTCGTACACGTTGCGGAGTCGTTCCTTGCTCACGTGGGTGTAGATCTGGGTCGTCGCAAGATCCGCGTGACCGAGGAGTTCTTGAACGACCCTGAGATCGGCGCCACCGTCGAGAAGATGAGTGGCGAACGAGTGGCGCAGCGCATGCGGGTGGGTGGGCACCGGCGACCGCTCGTCGACGATGCGACGCACGTCGCGGGGCGAGAGTCGGTGACCACGTTGGTTGACGAAGACGTGGAGCGGCATGACGTCGGCGTCGACACCGAGTTCGTCGAGCATCTCGCTGCGAGCGTGACCGAGCCACGCGGTCAACGCATCGATCGCGGGCAGCGACAAGGGAACGAGGCGCCGCTTGGCGCCCTTGCCCCAGACGCCGACGCAGGCAGCGTCGAGATCGATGTCGGAAGGGACCAGCGAGCAGAGTTCGGCGACTCGCAGACCCGAGCCGTAGAGCAGTTCGAGCACGGCATCGTCGCGGATGCCGACGGCAACGGATCGAGCCGGGCGGAGCGGCTCGTCGAGCATCACCGTGAGTTCGTCGGTGCGCAGCACTCGCGGCAGGCGGCTGGCGCCGCGGGGCGTGCTGAGATTCGCGCTCGGGTCGAGTTCGATCAGGCCCCGGATCACCGACCAGCGGAAGTAGCGACGGAGCACCGAGGTCTTGCGACGGATCGTGCGTGGCGAGAGCCCAGTCGACGAGAGATGGGCGAGGTAGCCCCGCAGCGTGGCGCGATCGACCTCGTCTGTCCCGGACAGGCCGGCATCGGCCGCCCATGACGTGAACGCGCGGAGGTCACGGTCATAGACAGCGCGAGTCGAGTCGGCAAGACCCGACAATGCTCGTGAAAAGTCGGCCTCCAGCCACGCCATATTCCGAGGTTACCAATTCTCGACCGCATTGCGCGCGAACGTTCGCGCGCTGAGTCACATTGCTGTCACCGGGGGCCGGACGACCCAGTTCGGCGTTCGTACCGCCCGCCGAGCGCCGCGACGAGGCGCTCGTCCTGCAGCCGCGCGAGCGCCACGGTGAGCGCCGCGACGCCGATGTCGACCCGAGAGGCCAGGTCTTCGAGTGTGACCGGCTCCCACGCCATCGCCGAGAGCACGGCGACCAACTCGGGGTCGAGGCCAGCCGGCACGCCGTCGCCCGGGCGCCCGTGCGGATCACCGCACAGCCCGATCGCCATCAGGACGTCATCGACACCGAGGCACGGCGCGCATCCGTCGGCGATCAGCTGGTTGGTGCCCAGCGACGCGGGACTGCGAACTGAGCCGGGCACCGCGAGCACGGGCACTCCGCGATCGCCGGCGTACCGGGCGGTGATCAACGAACCGCCGCGTTCGTGGCTCTCGACGACGACCACCGCACCGCAGAGTGCGGCGATGATCCGGTTGCGCGCCGGGAACCGCCACGCCAGCGGCGCTGTGCCAAGTGGAACCTCGGAGACGATCACGCCGGCACGAGCCACCGCACGCCACAACTCTCGATTACGTCTCGGGTAGATGCGGTCGAGGCCACATGCGACGACCGCGACCGGCGGCGCGTCAGCCGCTGCGAGCGCACCCGAGTGCGCGGCCGCGTCGATGCCGAGCGCGAGACCCGAGACCACACGCAGGTGTGCCTCGGAGAGCGACCGGCCGAACTCGTGCGCGAGATCGAGGCCGTACCTCGTGGCGCGACGTGTGCCGACGATCGCGACCCGCGGCAGCCCGTCGCTCGGCGGCGGCGCGCTCCAGAACAACATCGGCGGCACATGCGGGTCGTCCTGATGATCCGATGGGTGCGCAGCGTCGCCGGCGATGGTGATGACCACCCCGAACGCTCGGTGGCGGTCGAACAACTCGCCCGGATCGAGGCCCCGCGCTGCGGTGGCCCACGACGTCGCGAGCTCGCTCGTCGCCAGCAACTCGTGCGGTGGTCGGCCCGAGCGACACCGCTGCCACGCCTCGGCAATCGCGCCGGGACTCGCCCGATCGAGGTCGAGCAGGACCCGCGTGCGCACCGCTCCGAAGTCGGCCAGGTGGAGGAAGGCGATGAGATGGCCCAAGTCGTCATCGTTCATGCCGCACCGAGCCGATCGAGGTCGACGATCACATCGGCGCGTAGTGCGAGCGCCTGCGAAACGGTCGCCACGTCGAGGCGCCCATCGCCCCCCCGCAAGTCGTCGAGCGTCAACGCGACCGAACGCACGCGGCGTAGACCCCGACCCGACAATCGTCCGTCGTCGATCGCCCTCGTGAGTAATCGCGTCGACGCGATGTCGAATGACGTCAGCCCTTCGAGCTGCGGCGCGGTGAGATGACGGTTGGTCGTCACGCCCCGATGCTGCGCGCGCCGCCTGACCTCGAGGACCCTCGCTGCCACGTCGGCCGACGACTCGCCGAGGCGCCCGGACATCAACTCGCCGGTCGCCGGCGGGCTGACCATCAGTCGCAGATCGAAGCGGTCGAGCAACGGACCCGACAGCCGGCGCGCATAGCGGAGCAGCGCCGGCTCTGCGCAACGGCAACGCGACGCGGGTGCGAAGCCGCACGGGCAGGGGTTCATCGCGCCGATCAACTGGAATGCTGCCGGCATGGTCGCGCTGGCCACGGCCCTGCTGATGCGAACCACGCCCTCTTCGAGCGGCTGTCGCAAGGCGTCGAGCGAGTGCGCGGGGAACTCACCGAGCTCGTCGAGGAACAACGCGCCCCCGTGGGCGAGGCTGACCTCGCCCGGCCGCAGGAAGTGTGAGCCGCCGCCGATCAGCGCGACCTGAGAGATGGTGTGGTGCGGCGCGCGGAACGGAGGCCGACGGATCAAACCACCCGGCGGAAGCGTGAGACCCGCCGCGGAGTGCACCGTCGTCACTTCGAGGGCGGTGCGGTCGTCGAGATCGCCGAGCAGCCCCGGGAGCCGCTCGGCCAGCATCGTCTTGCCCGAGCCGGGTGGACCGACCATCAAGAGGTGGTGGCCCCCGGCTGCCGCGACCTCGAGGGCGAACCGCGCCACCGGCTGACCGGCGACCTCGGCAAGATCTCCCACGTGTCGGGGTGGAGCGGCACGGGCGGGCGGCGACGGAGTCGCCCACTTGGTCGCGCCGGTCGCGCAGTCGAAGAGTTCGCGGAGACTGGCGACTGGTCGCACCACGTGATCGCCGACGAGCCCGGCCTCGATGGCGTTCGCCGCGGGCACGGCGAGCTCGCTCGTGCGGATCGCCGCAGCCATCGGCAACGTGCCCGCGACCTGGCGCACGGATCCGTCGAGTCCCAGTTCGCCGAGGCAGGCGATCGACGCGCATGCCGCGGGGATCTGCTCGCTGGCGACGAGCACGCCGAGCGCGATCGCGAGGTCGAGGCCGGCACCCACCTTGCGGAGATTCGACGGGGCGAGATTCACCGTGATTCGACGTTGCGGCCAGTCGAGCTTCGACGAGAGCAGCGCAGCGCGCACCCGGTCGCGCGCCTCGCGGCAGGAGGTGTCGGGAAGACCGACGATCGTGAACGACGGGATACCCGCGCCGACATGGACCTCGACGGAAACGGGCTCTCCACGGACACCGGAAATGGTGGCGGACGCGATGATGGCCAGCACAGGAACCTCCGCGCCCTGATCGGGCGTTCGACGGACATGCAGGCCACGCGCTCGAGGAAGTCGGACCGTGGCGATCCACCCGTTCAAAGGTGTGCGTCAGACGTTACTCAGGGGGTGTGACATCGAGGCCGAGCGCCTCGCGGATCTCGATGACCCACGCTCGCATCTCGTCGATCTGCGCCTCGAGACGATCGATGCGGTCGGACGCCTCGCCGGCGAGTGGCCGCGCGGCGCGACCCTCGCTGACCGGGCGGTCGACCACGACGGGCTCGCCGCCGAGCAGCTGCGCCCACCGATCCTCCTTCTGACCCGCACCCCGGCCGAGGTCACGCACCACCGCCGGCGTTCGCGCCGCGAGTCGATCCAGCGTCGCTCCCACCGACGCGAGGTCGTCGAACTCGTGCAGCCGGTCGGCGCGCGTCTTGAGTTCGCCGGGAGTCTGTGGCCCGCGGAGCATGAGCAGCGTGAGGATCGCTGCCTCGGCCCGATCGAGATGCCACGCGTCGTCGACCACGTGGCGGTACTTGGTCGTCGCGCGTCCCGACGGCATGTGCACGAACCGCACGACGCCAGCGGCCTTGAGCGACACGCAGGCGTCTTCGACCGTCCGCACGTCGTAGTCGACCACCGGGTGGCGGCTCGTCGACTGGTTCGCGGCGCGCATCAGGGAGTTCGCGGTGAGCGGGTAGTCGTCGGGCGTCGTGCGCTCCTTCTCCATGAGGCACCCGAGCACCCGGATCTCGACCTCGTCGAACACGTGTGACGCTGCCGGCTCGTGCTCGGAATGTTCGGCGTCCATGTCGCGCACGATACTGGTGCGACATGGGCTTCAATCCGAACCGCACCTACCGCCGACGACCGAGCGACTACCTCCTCGTCGCCGCGGCGATGGTCATCTGCATCGCCGCGCTCGTGTGGGCGTTGGTCGGTTGACGTCACGATGATCGATTACACCGCCCGCGACGATGTCGAGGTCGAGGTCCGACGGGTGCAGCCGTACGAGGCGACCAAGCCGTATATCTGCCCCGGATGTAACCGCGAGATCCCATCGGGCACCGGCCACCTGGTCGCCGTCCCGCTACTCGCCGCCGACCTGCGACGACACTGGCACCACGGGTGCTGGGAGCGACGCGCCACCCGCGCACCCCGCGACTGACGCTCAGAACGCGCCCTCGATCACCTCGATGGTGAGGATGCCCGACTGCGCGAGCACCGCGACGACGTCGAACCGGATCGACCGCGGTGCGGACGCGCAACACTCGGTGATCCAACGGCCGGCGAGTCGACGCAGCCGCTGCTGCTTGCGCCAGTCGACGGCCTCGGCGCCAGAGCCGAACGCGACGCTCGACCGCGTCTTGACCTCGCTGATCACCAGCTCTCCGCCGCGCACGACGATCAGGTCGATCTCGCCGTCGCGGCATCGCCAGTTGCGCGCCACGATCTCGTAGCCCTGGTGCGCGTACCAGTCGGCCGCCGCCGATTCGCCGGCATCACCAAGTCGCTTTCGAGCGTTGCCCATGCACCCTCCGTTCGCGCCGAACGGCGCACAAGGAGGGGAAGGAGGGTCAGAGACGCCGAAACGGTATTAGTACCGCTTCTCCTTGATAACTACTAGCAGTAGTAGCTATGTGCAATTGCTCCACGCACTTCTCCCTTCGCAGTTCCTTGTTCGTCATGGTCATCTCGAACCGTAGGGCGAACCGAACCTGAGCCTGGGGACCGATCGAGCGTTGTCACCGTCGTCTGCGCCTCGGCGTTCTCGGTCGGTCGCCTGCGAGGATCTGCGATGCTCCAGTCATGAAGTGGAGGGTGCGAGCGTTCTCACGAACCGATGGCTTCGCGT
>JAYTFP010000359.1:0-5848 GCA_043734285.1 Acidimicrobiaceae bacterium | reverse complement strand
AGTCCGGTCTGGGCGCGGACGTCGTCGAGGTCGACGCCACGCACCATCCGAAGGCCGCACAACATCGCGTCGCCCAACAGCGCGACCGCGTCACGCGTCTCGACGTCGGCGGGCTCACCTTCGAGCCAGCGATCGAACGTCGGATTCCGACGACGGATCGACAGCGCGCCCGGCGCTGCCACGTCATTGGTGACGGGCAGGTGACTCGACGCGGAGGGACCGATCCCGAGGAACCGCCGGTTTCGCCAGTACCCGCGGTTGTGCACCGATTCGGATCCCGGACGTGCGTGATTCGACACCTCGTAACGCTCGATACCCGCGGCGCCCAGGACGGTCTCTGCTGAGCGCAATGCGGCAAGCTCGTCGTCGGCGAGCACCTCGACCCGATCACGGGCGAACGGCGTGTCCGGCTCGATCGTCAACGTGTAGGCCGAGACGTGATCGACCCCGAGCGCGACGGCAGCCCGCAGGTCGGCCTCGACGTCCTGACCCGGCACGGCCGTGATGAGGTCGAGCGACGTCAGCGCCGAGGTCGCACGACATGCGAGCACGGCATCGCGCCCGGTCGCCGCGTCGTGGGGTCGACCGAGGGTCGCCAACACGGCGTCGTCGAACGACTGCACCCCCACGCTCAGACGGTTGAACCCGAGCTCGACCCACTCGGCAGCCCGCTCCGCGGTCACGGTCGACGGGTGGACCTCGAGCGTCGCCTCGATCGACGCCCAGCCGATGCGCCGACGGATGATGTCGACGGCTCGCGCCATCTCATCCGCGCGCAGGTACGACGGGGTGCCGCCTCCGAAGTACACGGTCTCGAGCGCTGCGAGGTCGAACCGGTCAGCCATCTCGGCAACTTCGCCGTCGAGCCGGTCGAGATAGGCCGTCACCAGACCGGCTCGTCGCTCGAGGACGTGGAAGTTGCAGAACGGGCAGATCGTCGGACAGAACGGCACGTGCACGTAGAGGTGTGGGATCGTCACGTCGAGAGCCTGCCGCCGAACCTGGGAAAGTGGAGCATGGCCGACGAATCGAGGGGCGACAAGAAGCGGGCGGCCGACACGATCGATCGGGCGGCACGCCGCGAGCAACTGCTCGACGCCGCCGAGCGCGTCATCCGCACGCAGGGCGAGCATGCGTCGATGGACGACATCGCCAAGGAGGCGGGCATCACCAAGCCGATCGTCTACGCGCACTTCGGCGACAAGGCCGGCCTGGCCGATGCGCTGGCGGAACGCGTCAGCGCGTCGTTGATCGGCAAATTCTGGGAGGTGCGCGCCGAGACGACCGATCCCCGCACGTTCGTCGCGCACTCGATCGACGCCTGGATCGGCTTCATCGAGGACGAGCCGCAGATCTACCGCTTCCTCGCCCACGGATCGGTCGGCAACCGCACCGAGCTCGGCGAGCGACGCCTCGTCGCCGACATCAGCCATGGCATCTCCCGCATGACCGGCGATCTGCTCCGCGACGTGGGGGGCGATGTCGCCGCGGCCGAACCGTGGGCGTACGGCATCGTCGGCCTCGTCCACGCGTCGAGCGAGTGGTGGCTGAGCCGCCGGACGATGTCACGCGACCAGCTCGTCGCGTACGTGACCGCGCTGGTCTGGGCCGGACTGTCGGGCAACGGCCTCGATCGCGAGCTGTCGCCCCTCGCGCCCCGCGAGTCGTGAACATCTCCTCGATGGCACGGGCTCACGAACAGCGCTCCTAGGCTTCGCCGATGCTCGTGGTGCGAATCCTCGAATTCATCGCCGGCGCGCTTCTCGTCGTCACAGCGCTCGACGCCGCCATCCGCACGTTCGTGCTCCCCCGCGGCGTCCCGGTGCTGTTGACCCGCGTGATCAGCCTGGCCTCGCGGCGCGTCTTCGACGTCGTGGTGCGGGCCAGACGGACGTTCACCCGACGCGAGCGGGTCATGGCGATGTACGGCCCGCTCACGCTCCTGTGCTTCCCGATGGTCTGGCTCAGCTTCGTGCTGGTCGGCTTCGTGCTCATGTTCCGGGCCACGGTCGCCCACACCTGGGTCACCGCGTTCCGTTTCAGCGGATCGTCGCTGCTGACGCTCGGGTTCGCGACACCGACGCAGACCGCGGCACTCGCCATGGTCTACATCGAGGCGACCATCGGGCTCGGCCTGCTCGCCCTGCTCCTCGCCTACCTTCCGACGATCTATACCGCGTTCAGCCACCGCGAGAGCGTGGTCGCCCAGCTCTCGGTGCGTGCCGGCACCCCGCCGAACCCGATCGGCATGCTCATCCGCGCCCATCAGGCGAACTTCGTTGCCGAACTCGACCTCGTCTGGCAACAGTGGGAGGTCTGGTTCGTCGAGATCGAGGAGAGCCACACGTCGCTGGCGATCCTCAACTTCTTCCGCTCACCGAACCCCGAGCGGTCGTGGCTGACGGCGGCCGGCGCGGTGCTCGACGCGGCCGCGCTGCGCACCTCGACGCTCGAAGCGCCGTACACGCCCTATGCGCCGATCTGCATCCGCTCCGGATTCCTCGCGCTGCGTGAGATCGCCGACTACTTCTCGCTGCCCTACGACCGTGACCCCTCGCCCGGCGATCCGATCTCGATCACTCAGGAGCAGTACATGGAGGCGTACCAGCGCCTCGCCGACAGCGGCGTGGCCGTCAAGGCCGACGCCGAGCAGGCGTGGCGCGACTTCGCCGGCTGGCGCGTCAACTACGACTCGCTGCTCACCGGACTTGCCGGCCTGATCATGGCTCCCTACGCCGATTGGATCAGCGCCGGCGTCATCACGGGCAGTCACTACCGACCGCCCGCCCGCAACCGCCGCAGGTAAGGCGCGGGCAAATCCTCGGCGACGAGCGTCCCGGGATTCTGCACCCGGGGGCCTTCGGCCCCTACTCTGAGCCGGATATGGCGAACACCGAGTCGAGAGCCCCTCGCGTCGCCTGGGCCGTCCACATCTTCACGATGAGCGGCATCATCGCCGCCTTCCTCAGCCTCAAGCACGCTCTCGACGACAGTCCCCGAGCCTCTCTCCTTTGGATGATGGTCGCCATGGTGATCGACGGCCTCGACGGTCCGATCGCCCGCAAGTTCGAGGTCGCGACGGTCCTTCCGAGCATCGACGGTCACATCATGGATCTGGTGATCGACTACGTCGCCTGCGTCGTCGCGCCGGCGTTCTTCATGCACATCTACGGGCAACTCCCCCGGTCGTTCGACCCGTGGGGAATCGCCATCATCCTGCTGACGTCGCTGTGGCTGTTCGCCAACACCAACATCCAGACCGAGGACAACTACTTCAACGGATTCCCCGCGATGTGGAACCTCGTCGTGACGATCATGTTCGTCCTGCAGTCGCGACCGGTGGTCAACGTGATCATCGTGATCGTGCTGTGCGTGGCGACGGTCGTGCCGATCAAGTTCATCCACCCGATCCGGGTCCGCGACTTCCGCAAGATCACGGTGCCGATCCTCGTGGTGTGGGTGGCGGCGATGGTCTATCTCATCGTGATCGTCGACCAGAGGACGATGGTCGAAAGCGGGACCGGGGAATGCACCGCGCACTGCCTGCCCGGCCCGGCGATCGCTGCGCAGATCGTCGTGTACGCCGGCGCGGTGTGGATCATCGGCGTCGGACTCTGGCGAACCGTCCGCGGCGATCGCGACGTCGAGCAGGCAGTCCTGGATGCATCGGAGACAACGCCCTCATGACCACGACCTCGACCTCGCGGCGGGCCCTCGCGCTCATCGCCCTCATGGGCGTGGTCGTGCTCGCGTGGCCCCACTCGGCCTCGGCGTCCTCTACCGACGCCACCGCGACCTCGACCTGTACCTCGACGGCGAAGACGAATCCGCTGACGAGCGCCAAGGCCGTCGCCCTCGGCGCGGTGGAGGGCATCACCGAATTTCTCCCGATCAGCTCGACGGGTCACCTGCTCATCACCGAGCGCATCCTCCACCTCGACTTCCCGAAGGCGGCCGACTCGTGCTTGAAGGACGCGATCGACACCTTCACCGTGGCCGTGCAGATCGGCGCGATCCTCGCCGTGCTCGGCATCTACCGGCGGCGTGTGGTGACGATGTTCGAAGGCATCGTCGGCAGGAGCGAGGAGGGTCGACGATCGGTGATCGCGTTGGCCGTCGCGTTCGTTCCGGCCGCGATCATCGGTGTCGCGCTCAACAAGCCGATCAAGAACCACCTGCTGTCGTCGTGGCCCGTCGTCGGGGCATGGATCGTCGGCGGGATCGTGATCCTCGCGTTCGTGGCCAACCAGTCGCGGCTGCGGGTGACCATCACGTCGATGGCCGACCTCGGCATGAGGAACGCGCTGATCATCGGCGTCGCTCAAGCGGTGTCGCTGTGGCCGGGCGTCAGCCGCAGTCTCGTCACGATCCTCGCCGCGCTGCTCGTCGGTATGTCGCTCAGCGCCGCGGTCGAGTTCAGCTTCCTGCTCGGCGTGGTCACGCTCAGCGCGGCGACGGTCTACGAGCTCGGTAAGGGCGGCAAGGACATGGTCGACCAGTTCGGCGTCGCGACCCCGCTCCTGGCAACAGCGGTCGCCGCGCTCACGGCGTTCCTCGCGGTCAAGTTCATGATCGGCTGGCTCAATCGGCACGGCCTCGCCCTGTTCGGCTGGTATCGCATCATCCTCGGCGTCGGCGTGGGCATCGCCATCGCGACGAAGGTCATCTAGGAACTTCTCGCTCGCCTGTCACGAATCGCGCCTCCGCGTCGTCAACTCGGCAGCGACACACGAGGAGGCACACCCCATGACGATGCGAGCCGACGAGACACCCGATCACGCGCTCCCGAATCACGAGCAGCCCGATCACGACATCGTGATCATCGGAGCGGGCCTGGCCGGCCTCTCGGCCGCGATCAGCGCCGCGCTCGACGGCCACCGGACGCTGCTGCTCGACGCCCACCAGCCGGGCGGTCGGGCGCAGAGCATGCAGCGCGAGGGATTCACGTTCAACCTCGGCGCCCACGCCCTGTACCGCGGCGGCGAGGCGATGGCGACCCTGAAGGCGCTCGGCGTGCGTCCCGACGGCCTCGCTCCCGACACGACGATCGGTCGCGGACTGAAGGGCGACGCGATCAGCAGGCTGCCGTCGGGTGCGTTCTCGCTGCTGCGAACCCGCCTGCTGTCGACACGCGGCAAGGCCGCCGTGGGCAGGATGATGATCCGCCTCCCGCGGACGACGGCCGGCGATCTCGCCGATCGGACGACCGCGCAGTTCCTCGCGAAGGCGATCGCCGATCCGACGGCACGCGAGTTCATGGAGATGATGGTCCGGCTCAGCACCTACAGCGCCGACCTCGACCAACTCAGCGCCGATGCCGCCATCACCCAGCTCCAGCTCGCGCTCGCCTCGGGCGTCATCTACTTGCACGCTGGGTGGCAGCGCCTCGTCGACCAGATGCACGCCCGGTTCGCCGAGCTCGGCGGCGTGACGATGACCGACGCGGCCGTGGGACGCGTCACCTCGGACGGCGGTCTCGTGACCGTGACCACGAGTTCCGGGATCATCCGGGCGGGCGCGGCCGTGATCGCCTGCGGCGGGCCCGTCGGCGCAGCGGCGCTGCTCGACCGTGATCCGGGCTGGGTCGATCAGCTCGGCCCGAGGGTCGAGGCCTCGTGTCTGAACCTGGCGCTCCGCGAGCCGCCGTCGATCCGATTCCTCATGGGGATCGATCGGCCGCTGTACCTGTCGACCCACTCGCCGGTCGCCGATCTGTCGCCCGCGACCGGCGGCGCCGTCGTCGAGGTCATGAAGTATCTCGGCGGCTCAGAGCGTGCGCCGAGAGGCGGCACGCTCCATCAGGAGAGCACCCTGTCGGCGAAGCCGGCAACGGCCGACGCGGATCGCG
>JAYTFP010000358.1:0-13274 GCA_043734285.1 Acidimicrobiaceae bacterium | reverse complement strand
GGTCCCGCAGACGACATGGCAGCGCTCGTGGCCCGAGATGTCGGCCAGCAGTGCTTCGATGACCGGTTCAGGCCGATAGCGGTCGAACCGGTTCCACTCCTCGCCGCCCCGCTTCCCCATCGCCTCATCGGCGGCAAGGAGTACCAGGTCGACAACGGCGTCGAGATCGTCAGCGACCGCGAGACGGGCGCCGATCATCTTCTCACCCGCTACGTGGCCTGGATCTGTGCGACGCGGCCGAGGATGGTGCGTCGGCCGCGGTGGGCGAGCTCATAGCGGCGAACCGCGTCGAGCTCTGCGGGGCTGAGCCCGTCGAGACGGGGAATCACCTGGGATGCGGCCAAGGCGTCGTAGTCGGGAATCGCCAGCGAGGCTTCGGCGGTCGTCGGCTTCAGCGCGGCGGTCTTCTTCGCCACTGTCTTCTTCGCCACCGTCTTCTTCGCCGCGGCCTTCTTGGCCGGAGTTGCCTTCTTGGCGGCAGGGGCCTTCTTCGTCGCGGTCTTCTTCGCGGGTGCCTTCTTGGAGGTCGTCGCGCGCTTCACCGGTGTGGGCGCATCATCGTCGTCGAGGATCGTGACCTCGATCACCTGCGCTGCGGCCGGGCGCGCGGCCCGCTCGATCGGCACGACATCGGCGAGGCGATCGTCGTCAGGGACCGTGGAGTGCGCCGCGGGGTCGTCGAAACAGCCGAGCCGATCGACGAGGGCGACGACGAGCTCGACCTGTCGCCGGGTGCGATCGATCAGGCGGGGGACGAGACGCGAGAGGAACTCGAGCGGAGTGTCCGAGACGGGAGTGTTCACGGGAGAATCGTACCTACAGGCTCTTCGCGACGATCGCGATCGCCGGGCAGCCTTCGTCGCCGATGGGACACGTCAGGCGTTCCTTGCGGCCGAACTGCCTCGGATGCACGATCATGAAACAGCCGGGGCAGGTGAACTCGCCGTCGCGCTTGGCCGCGACGCCCTCGGTCGAGTCGGGATCGTTGCGATCCTCGACCTCTTCCTCCTCGTCCTCCTCGAGGTCGTCGCCCGATGCGATCCGATCCTTGAGCATCGTGTCGAGGTCGGCTTCGACGTCGTCGGGGTCGGCTTCGTCGTCGTCGTCCTCGTCCTCGTCGCCCGAGGTCGCCTTGGCGCGGCGGGCCGGGACGGCCGGCTCTGCCTCGTCGTCCTCACCATCGACCGCAACCTCCGCAACCTCTGCAACCTCGATGACCGCGTCGTCGTCGACGAGGTCGCCGTCGACCAGCTCCTCATCGTCTTCGAAGTCGGGCTCGTCGATATCTTCGTCCTCGGCCTCTTCCTCATCGTCGAACTCATCGACGTCATCAACCTCTTTAGCCACGTTCAGATACCTCTCGCCAGCCAGGGAGCCCCGTTGCGGCGCTGATCATAGACACACCGGCGCATGGTGCGAGGTTGATGCCCGGCGCAGGGCCCGTGCGCAGAGTCCTAGCCGCTGGCAGTTCGCCGTTGCTCGGCACGGCGTTCGGCGTCGAGGCGCTCGAGCTCGGTCTCGTCGGAATGGTCGACGAACTTCATCATCCCGGCGATCGCGCGGTGACCGGCGATCTCGGCGATCTGCACGTGCATGTCCTGTGCTGCGGTGCGGTAGGTCGGATGCCCCTGCGGGCTCGAACGCAGCTCGAGCAGGTGCATCGCCTCTCGTGCATTGAACTGCATCGAGTACCGGATCCGATACGCGAGCGAGACCGCGTAACACGCCTGTTCGGGGAACGTACCCACGAGGTCGTCGTGCAGCGTTGCCGCTCGCTCCATCGCTTCGTCGAAGGCCTGGGTCTGCCCGGCTTCGTCGACCGCCATGGGCCGCACGTAGCCGTGATAGGGCGTCAGCGACTGCCACTCGATGGTCATCATGCGGTGACGCTGGAGGTCGCGGAACGCCCCGTAGTCGCTGAGGACGTCGAACCGGTAGGTCGACCGCTCGAGGGCGCGGCCGGGCTTGTGTCGACGGTTCGTGCGATCACCCGCGTAGGCGCTCAGCACCGCCAAGCGCTCGTCGACGGTCATGGCGCGGACCCGACGCTCGATGCGCTCGTCGGACTCGTGGGAGTACGGATAGAGCGCGGCTGCGACGGTCTTGATCTCGCCGTCGGGGTCGAAGTCGACCAGGGCGACGGACGACTCCTCGGGAGCCGACACCGGCGGATCGAAGAGCGTGCGTGCGATCTCGTCGGTCGCGGTCCGGGTGGCAGTCAGGTAAGCGCTCGCCGCGCCACCGCGCTCCGCGATGTCGACGCGCTTGAGGAAAGACGGGATGACCTTGCGCAATTCCTCGAGCATGAGATCGGAGTAGAGCCGCGCTTCGGGGAGTTCGAGCGACCGCATGCGCACGAGGAGGGCCTCGAATGCCTGGCCGCTCGCGTAGATCCCGACGTTCGACAATGACGCCGCGGGAAGGATCCCGCGCAGTGCGTCGAACGCCTTCGCTCGGATCGCCTGCCGGTAGACGAAGTCACTGTCGTCGGGACTCTTGGGAATGGCCTGACGGAAGTGATCGGTGAGCAGCGGAACGAGCTCGGCGTAGGTGTCGAAGGCCCGGTCCATGTCGCCGACGTAGCGCGCACCGAACGCCGAACCGAGGATCGCCGGATCACGGTAGAAGCGGTACCGGCCGCCCAGTCGGGCGTCGTACGCGATGTAGCGTGTCGACTGTTCGAGGTACGACATGAGCCGTCCCCACTCGAGCACCTTGGTGAGCACGTTAGACGCCTGCTCGCAGGCGAGGTGCACGCCCCCGAGCTGCGCGACCGAGTCGTCGCCGTACTCGAAGAAGACCTTGTCGTAGAGCGCCTCGGCCCGTTCGAGTCCCACCGTGGCGTCGACCCCGGCGTCGCCAGAGATGTCGAGGTCGCCGACGAACTCGTCGAGGAAGAGCCGCCGCAGCGACTTCGGCGATCGCGAATAGCGGGCGAACAGGGCGCCCTTGACCACCTCGGGGAGATTGACCAGGGCGAAGACCGGTCCGTCGAGATTGGTGAAGTAGCGGCGGAGGATCGACTGTTCGTCCGCGTTGAAGTCCTCGGCGACGTAGGGGGTCACGGCGACTGAGACTAGGGGTTGGCCGGGGCGCGGGTTGGGATCGGCCCCCCACCCCCGGCGGCGAGCTCGGCCTTGGCTTCTGCGACGAGCGCGGGCGCCGCCCAGAGGTCGACGAGGGTCCGCGCCAGGGCGATGGCGCCGTCGATCACGGCGTGGTCGCCCATCTCGCCCCCGGCGTGGATGGCGAAGTCGGCGGTATGGATCGCGACCCCGGAGGGTGCGGCTTTGATCATCGGGTGGATCGACGGCACGAGATGGCTGACGTTGCCCATGTCGGTCGAGCCGAGGAAGTCGGGAGCGGTGTCGCGGGATGCGACCGAGCGTCCGGTCGCCGAGGCATTGGTCGCGTAGAGTCCGTCGAGCACGCGGTTGGCCAGGAGGTCGTCGTAGGGGTGGTCGTCCCAGACGAGCTCGACGCTGCATCCCGTGGCGAGAGCTCCGGCTTCGATCGCGGCGACCACCCGCGGGCGCAACGCCTCGAGTGTCTCGCCCGTCGCCGATCGCACGTACCAGTGCTGCGACGCGCGGTGGGGCACGACGTTGGGCTTGTCGCCCCCGTGGGTGAAGATGCCGTGCAGCCGCTCGTGCGGAGCGATGTGTTGTCGTAACGCCGCGATGTTCACGTAGGCGAGGACCGCGGCGTCGAGCGCGTTGCGTCCCTTGTCGGGAGCGGCGGCCGCGTGTGCAGCGCGACCGGTGAACTCGCAGCGGAGCTGATGCACCGCGATCGCCCAGAACGAGTCGAGATCGGCGTCTGCCGGGTGCACCATCATCGCCACGTCGAGGCCGTCGAACGCGCCCCGCTCGGCCATGATCGCCTTGCCTCCCCCACCCTCCTCGGCGGGAGTGCCGATGACGACGAGCCGGCCTCCGAGTTCGTCGACGACGGTCGCGGCTGCGAGGCCGGCGCCGAGACCTGCCGCGGCGATGATGTTGTGGCCGCAGGCATGGCCGATCTCGGGGAGCGCGTCGTACTCGCAGATGACCGCGAGTGTGGGTCCGGCCGCGTCAGCGGCACCCGCCGAGGCCATGAACGCCGTCTCGAGGCCGAATGCGCCCCGCTCGACGGTGAAGCCGCCGCGCTCGAGCGCGGCGGTGAGCAGCGCGTGGGCATGACGCTCCTCGAAGCAGAGTTCAGGGTGACCCCAGATGTCATGGGAAACAGCGAGGAGTTCGTCGGATCGCCGCCGCACCTCCGCCGTGACCTGCTCGCGGAGCGACTCGTTCGACATGCGCGTCACGCTAACCGTCGGGAGAGGGTCAACCGGTTGCGAAGAACGAGGTGCACTTCGCGTTGGCGGTGATCGCGACGTTGAGGCGGTTGAGTGCGGCCGACTGCGGCATCGTGATCCGCGTGTCGAACGAGATGCCGCTCGCCGCGAGCACCGCGACGGCCTGCGTCGCGAAGTCGGGGGCTGACGCGTCGAGCTTCTCGACCTGCGACAGAGCCGTGGCCAACTTGTCGCGGATGTCGCGGAGCGCGTCCTGGAGCTGCTTCGTCAGATCCGCACCGCCGTCGTCACTGATCGGATGATCCTTCGAGAGCTGCTCGATCTTGGCGAGGACGCCGTCGATGAGCCGTGCGAACGCGGTCGTCAGTCGCTTGAGCTCGGCGCCGCCCCCCGGGACGGTGGCGGCCAAGGTGAGTTGGCGGATCTGGGTCGACGCCTCGTCGCCGTACGGCGTGACGGTGTCGCAGTAGCGCGCGGCCCATTCGGTGTCGTCGAGGGGCGCGCCGACGTCGTCGCGGCGTGCCAGCCACACACCGACAACCGCCCCTGCGACGAGCAGCATCGCCAGCGCCAGGATCGCCGCTCGTCGACCGCGTCGGGGGGGCGATGCCGGTGGTGGTCGCGGCGGTGGTGGGGTGGCACTCGGGAGCGGGATCTCGCCCGGCGGTCCCCACCCGGGTGAGTCGGGCGGGTCGATCATCAGTCCTCGAAGAGGAGGTCCTCGACGAAGACCTCGGCGGACTTCTCGTCGTCGAAGGCGATCGGCTCGTGGGTCGTCTTGCCGGTGAGCAGCTTGACCGCGAAGCCGCTGTCCATCTCGTAGGGGCCGATGATCTGGGTGATCGCGTCGAGCCGGATGGCGAAGGGCACACCCTTGCTGTCGATCAGGCGTACCCACCCGTTCGCCGTCTCCTCCTGAGGTGCGACATGGGCCGTTTCGTTGGACGTCGGCGTCAGGTGGAACGAGCGGTGGCGGGGGTCGGTGCTGGACATGCTCTGGCTCTCGGTGCGGTTCGACACGGGTCCTCCTGGTCGCGGGCTGGGCGAAGGCTAGGCGAGCCGAGGGCTCGCTGCAGGCGGCTCTCCTGATGGAGCGGCGCCGTTGGCGCACGCTCGTGCGGGCCGAATGCCGTCGATCGTGTCGGGTTCGACGTACATTTGGAGCGATGGGTCGTGCGGGCCATGGTGACGAGGGAAGGCGTTGACGGCGCGGGTGGTCTCGAAGGAGTTCCCGCCCGTCGCGGCCAGCGCTCGCGCCGCGCGTCAGCTCATGACGCACGAACTGGCGTCGACCGAGGTCGATCGCCCCGAGTTGCTGGAACTGTTCGTGTCGGAACTGGTGACGAACGCGATCATCCACGCCGGCACCACGTTTCGGGTCGCGGCCGAGATCGGCGCTGAGGTCGTGCGGATCTCGATCAGCGATCAGAATCCCGAAATGCCGATGGTCAAGTCACCTCGCCCGGGATCGGTCGACGGTCGAGGCCTGAAGATGGTCTCGGAACTCGCGCAGGCGTGGGGCGTCGACGCGAGCGCTCGCGGCAAGACGGTCTGGTTCGAGCTCGCGCGAAAGCGCCGAGCGAGCGAGTCCAACGTCGGTGGCTCCTGAATTCTCGTCGGCTTCGCCGATAGCGCGTTCTCTTGATGGAGCGTGCCGCCTCTCGGCGCACGCTCAGGGGGAATGCGGCCACGTAGCGAAGTCGATCAGCCGCGAGAAGTCGGTCAGATCGACGTCGATGTCCTGTGGCAGCGGACCCGGGTCGGGAAGGTGCACGTCCCGGAGTCCGGCGAAGAGCCGCGACACGAATGCGTGCTTCCATCCGGCGGGGAGTTCGGGGCCACCCGTGCGGATCACGACCATGTCGAGACTCGGGATCATCCAGATCTCCTGGTCGAAGAGTCCGCTCATCCCGAAGAGGTCGGCCGGCGCGCCGACGATCCAGCGGTGCTCGACGTGGTGGCGCACCAGCGCCGACGGCGAGAAGTAGTCGGCGCCGCGGTTCGTCCACGTGAGCAACCCATAGCCGCCGTTCGCCGGTCCCGGCGCGCCCATCTGGTCGACGTAGTCCGCCGAGATGATGCGGCTCCCCCGCCAGTCACCACCGTGCAGCAGGAGGCTGGCGAGGCGTCCCAGATCCATCGACGGGAACGAGAGGCCGGCGAAGCCGAGCGAGTGGCCGGCGCCGTCGCGCTGCCAGTGCCAGTGGTCGCGGGCGATCCCGAGCGGGCCGAACAGTGCGTCCTGTGCGAAGTCCTGCAGGTCGCGGCCCACCGCCTTCTCGACCATTGCTCCGACGACCTCGAGTGTCGTCTGCGCGTATTCGAAGAAGGTTCCCGGCGGGTGCACGAACGGGAGCGACATCGCATAGGCGACCGAGTCACCCGACAGCGCCGCGATCTCGTTCGCCCAAGCGAACGTCAACCCCGATGTGTGGGTCATGAGCTGCCGGAGTGTGAGCGCACCGTGTGCTTCGTCGACGTTCGGGATGTACTTCGCCACGGTGTCGTCGAGCGAGATCTGACCGCGGGTGACGGCCACGCCGACGACCATCGAGAGCACCGATTTGGTGGCGCTCCAGAGTTCTTGCGGGACGGCTTCGTTCTGAGGGTCCTTGCCACTCTCGGCGATCAGGCAGTCGTGTCGGTAGATCCGTATCGACGAGGCGGTGAACATCGCCGGGTCGCCGATGGCGGCGCGCACTGCGTCGGAGTTGATGTCGACACTCTCTGGTGACGTCGCGGTGAAGGGCGCGGAACCGGGTGGTTGCTCGCAGTGTTTCGGAGGCGTGACGATCGCCCCGGTGCCGGGTAGGGATGCTGCTCCAGCGCTGGTCGCGCCGCGGGGCACGAACGCCGACTGGGGCAGTCCGTTCGAGCCGAACACGATCGGGGCCGCGCACGCGCTCGCGAACACCGTGAGCAGCAACGCGATCGTCAGTGCGCTCCGTTGTGTCGAGGCCATTGCTCCCCCCTCATCACGTTCTTCACCGGAGAGTACCGTTCGGTCGCGGCGAAGTCGTGCCAAACCTGACACGGGCGTCAGCGAGGGAGCAGCCGAACGCTGGCCGTCATCCGGCGGAGGTCGTATTCGGCCTGATCGCGGAGCGACGGGTCGTCGGTCGTGAAGCCGACCATCACGGCGAAGATCGTGTGGTTCCACGAGTACGCCTCGCCGAGGTAGGTGCGATGTTCGCGTGCCTGCTCGAAGCCGACTCTCGTGACGCCGTCGACGGTTCCACCGCGGGTGAACGTCGCTTGGTCGCCGTACCCACTCCCGCCATCGATGGCCTGCATGGCCGCCGATGTGTCATCGGCACCGGCGACGATGAAGTGCTCGAACAGCTTGCCGTCATGGCGGATCGGCACGTCGGGGGCGGGTCCAGCCACCCATCCGGTCACGATTTCGTCCGGCGCCCGGCCGCTCGGACCATCGATCCGGTCCGTCGGCGGCATCCTCCAGATGATCGACCGGCCACCGGCCACCGCTCCGTGGAGCTCCCAGAATTCGTTCTGGATCGGGTCGTGTCTCGGCCGTGTGGAAGGTGGAAAGCGGTACGGCGTCGTGGGTGCGGTGAACCACGAGGTCGTCGAATGGCCTAGTTGCTCGATGGCGGCCCGCTCCTTGGCCGCCGCCTTGTGCCGCACGGCCGACTCCTTCTTGTTCGACACGACCACCATCGCGACGACGGCGACGATGATGGCGATGCCGACCGCGAGCAGGATTCCCTCCAACCGCATCGGTCGCTCGCCACGCTCGCTCACGCAGGGATCGAGTGGTCGAGGACGATCTTGCCGAGCTGCGCCGACGAGCGGATCCGCTCGAGCGCCGCCGGAAACTCTGCGAGTGGTACGACGTCGTCGATGATCACCGGCAGGCCGCCCGCCAGCAGGTCGGTGACGAACGCGAACTCCTCGTACGAGCCGAGCGTCGACCCGATCAACTCGTGCTGCTTGAAGAACAACTTCGGGACCGAGACCTCGATCGTCTGGCCGGACGTCCCGCCGCAGGTCACGAACCGTCCTCCTGGCTTGAGCGCCTTGAGGCACTGCTCGAACGTCGCGGGCCCGATCGAGTCGATCACGATGTCGGCGCGTACGTCGTAGGGTCCGGCCGAGTCGAAGGACGCCTCCGCGCCGAGGCGGATCGACTCCGCACGCTTCTCGGCGTCTCGCGAGGTGGTGACCACGTGCGCGCCGAGATGACGGCCGAGGATCAACGCCGCGGTGGCGACTCCTCCCCCGATCCCAGTGACGAGCACGGTCTGACCGGGCTGGATTCGGGCGCGTCGGAACATCCTCCACGCCGTCGCGAACGCACAGGGGTACGCCGCGCACTCGGCCCACGAGCGGTTCTGGGGGCGGGGCAACAGATTGCGCGCGGGCACGACGATGTACTCGCCGTGAAACCCCCAGCGGTGCTCGCCGATGAGCTGCAGGCTGCGGTCGAGCACGCAGTCGATGCCGAGTTCGGCGACGGCCTCGGCCGAAGTCGTGGCGGTGCTCACCACCACCTCGTCGCCGACCGTCCAGCCAACGACGTCTGTGCCGACGGCATCGACGATGCCGGCACCGTCGGACCCGGGAACGTGGGGCATGGCCTTCGGCTTCGGCATGCCGGTCGTCTGCCAGTGGTCGATGTGGTTGAGCGCACTCGCGACGACGCGAACGCGCACGTCATCCGGCCCGGGCTCGGGCGTGGGCACCTCACCCCAGACGTATTGGCCGGGTGACTCGTTCAGGACCCACGACTGCATCGGCCCACGGTACCGAACGGCGTCGGCGACGACCTCACAGCGATCAGATGACGACGGTTGCGGCGTCGGGGACGACGGAGAGTGCGAGCGTGCGGCACTCGCCTGCGGCCAGGCCGTCGACGAACAGCCGCATCGGCCGGTCGAAGTCGAACTCGGCCGTGGCGGCGCGGCGGGTCGCGAGCGAGGGATGAGGAAGATGGGATCCCGACCGGGCGCGTCGTCGGGCGACGAGGCGATCGCGAACGCCGAGCGATCCATCGGTGATGTCGAGCAATCCGTCGTTTGAGTGCGCCCTCGGACCGAGGTTCCACTCCCCCACGAACTGGCCGTTCATCACCACGACGAAACGCCCCGCCCACAGCGCATGCCGCGCCACGACGTGACCGACGGCCCGGAATCGATGACCATCGGCCACGACGTCGACGATGTCGATCGGGAACCGTTGGGGCTCGTCCGCAGGCCGGCCACCGAGCATCCGGTAGAGATCGCCGCCTCGCAGCACCACCGGATCGGGCACGCGGCCCTCGTCGAGCGCAGCGGCGATGAGCGCGAGCGCACCGGCGTCGGTGTGGGCGATCGGCTCGCTCCCCGTCATCGCGTAGCGCGAACCCCAGGCTTCGCCCTTCTTGATGGTCACGGCTCCTCGACCTCGTTCACCTCGGTCAGCGAGGTGGCTTCGGTGGCGACGACGCCGCGGAACAACGCGTCGGCGGCTGCACCGGCGCGTGTGCGCGTGCCGAGATCGGGCGCGGCCGTCGCCACTTGCCGGAGCAGATCGATCGTCAACTTGGTGTTGCGCACGAAGTCGCCGCCGGACATGTCGCTGTCCTCGAGCAACCAGCCCAGCTCTCGGCCGGCTGCCCAGCCGTGTGCGAGCGTGACGAAGCCACCGTCGGGAGCGCGCATCTGCGGCAATCCGCGCTCCTTCTCCGCCCGGTTGACGGTGTGCCACAGACGTTCGAGCCGCTCGAAGCGACGACGCAGCGTCGCGGTCGGGAACGACACCTTCGGCGCGCTGTCGGGTCGCCGTTCCTCGTAGGTGAGCGCAGCCGCCACGCCCGCCGTCGCCGCGGTGTCGAGCCCGTCGAACACGCCGTCGTCGAGCGCCAGCGCCACGAGCAGATCGCACTCGTGGTACGTCTGCGCGAGCCGCTCGCCCGACTCGGTCAGCTCCCACTCGCGCACGAATCCGAGCGACGACAAGACATCGAGCACTGCCTCGAAACGGCGGACCACCGACCCCGATCGCTTGGTCAGCCGCCGGTTCGCGGTGGCGATCTCACGGTCGAGCTTGGTGAGCGTGCGTTGCGCGTCGAGATGCGCCTCACGGTCGGGACACGCATGAACGGGATGCGCCTCGACTTCTGCCACGAGGCGTTCCCATCGTGAGGGCTGGCGAACCGTCGGCACCAGGGCAGGTGTCGTGCAGGCAGCCAGCCGCCGTGCGGTCTCGTCGAGGAAGCCGGGATCGTGTGGGGCGTACGGCGACGGCAGCTCGAGGTTGTCCGCGGAGCGGATCGGCTCGCTCACCGTCCGCGGCTCGACGTGGTGCAGCCCGCCCGCAGTGTCCACTCCGCGCACTCGGATCGCGCCGCGCGCGCGATAGGCGACCGAGATCACGGCGAGGCGGGTCGCGGCCGACGAGTCATCCGCATCGGGAACGTCGATCACGTCGCCGGGTCGGAGCAGGCTCAGCGACCGCTCGATCGCGACGCGACCGTCGGCGCGGTGACGGCGCTCGGACCGGGCCCGATCGTGCAGGTCGGCGAACGCCGTGGCATCGCCCAGTTCGCAGGTCGCTCGCACGAGCAGGTCGTCGCGGTGTCGCTGGTCGTCGAGCAGTCGTCGTTGCATCGACACGAGTTCGCGATCGGCCTGGAACTGGGCGAACGACTGTCCGAGGAGCGCCATCGCGTCAGCGCGGTCGTAGCGACGAACCAGATTGGCCGCCATGTTGTACGTGGGGCGGAACGAGGACCGAAGCGGGAACGATCGACTGGCCGCCAGCGTCGCGACCTGCTCGAACGACGAGAACGGCGACCAGAGGATCACCGCATAGCCGGTCTCGTCGATCCCCCGCCGGCCGGCACGACCGGTCAACTGCGTGAACTCGCCCGGCGTGAGGAACTCGTGCGTGTCGCCGTTGTACTTCGAGAGCTTCTCGATCACGACCGATCGCGCGGGCATGTTGATACCCAGCGCCAGGGTCTCGGTCGCGAACACGACCTTGACCAGCCCCTCGGTGAAGCAACGCTCGGCCGCCTCCTTGAACGCCGGGATGAGACCGGCGTGGTGCGAGGCGATGCCCATCGCGAGCGCCTCGGCCCAGAGGTCGTAGCCGAGCACGTCGAGATCTGCGTCGCTCAAGCCGGCGACCGCCTGCTCGATGATCTGCACGATGCGCACGCGCTCGGACGGATCTGTCAGGCGCAGTCCCGTGTCGCGCGCCGCGGCCATCGCGTCGTCGCACGCGTTGCGACTGAAGATGAAGTAGATCGCCGGCAGCAGGTCTTCATCGCGGAGACGCTCGACGGTCTCGATGCGGCGGGGCGTGAAGAAGCGCTTGGCCACCTTGAACTTCGCGTTGCGAGCCGCCCGCGGAAGACGCGGGTCGGTGTCGAACCGTTCGCCATCCGGATTGGGGCGTCCGTCGACGAGGATCGGCAGCAGGTGCTCGCGTTCCGAGGCGCGGTCGCCCACGAGGTAGAGCGGGTGCAGATCGACGGGGCGCTCGGTCTCGACGATCGTGGTGGTGGCACCGCGCACCGCTTCGAGCCAACTGCCGAGTTCGTCCGCGTTCGACACCGTGGCCGAGAGACAGACCAGGCGGACCATCGGCGGCAGCCCGATGATGACCTCTTCCCATACGGGCCCTCGGTACGCGTCCTGCAGGTAGTGCACTTCATCGAGCACGACATAGTGCAGATCGTCGAGCGCCCTCGACGCGGCATAGAGCATGTTGCGGAGCACTTCGGTGGTCATGACCACCACCGGCGCGTCGCCGTTGACCGAGTTGTCGCCGGTCAGAAGACCCACCCGCTCGGCGCCGAGACGGCGCACGAGGTCGGCGTACTTCTGGTTCGACAGCGCCTTGATCGGCGTCGTGTAGAAGACCTTGCCGCCCGAGTGCAGTGCGATGTCGATCGCGGCCTCGGCGACGACCGTCTTGCCCGACCCCGTCGGTGCAGCGACGAGCACCGAGCGTCCCTCGTCAAGGGCGCTGATGGCCTCGAGTTGGAAACGGTCGAGCGTGAAGGCGCCGGTCATGCCTTCGCGCGGCGCCTCGTCAGCACGCGACCGAAGAGGATCGAGCACTCGTAGAAGAAGTAGAGCGGGATGCTCAACGCGAAGAGGCTGACGGGATCACCACCCGGCGTCACCACGGCCACGACGAAAACGATGCCGACGAACGAGTGGCGTCGGTACTTGCGCAGCAACGCGTTGTCGAGGATGCCGACGATCTGCAGCACCACGAGCAGCAGCGGGAACTCGAAGCTGAATCCGAACGCCAGCATCATGATCGCCAGGAGATGGAAGTAGTCGTCGGCGCGGTTCTGGTACAGGCCCGGACCGCCGGCGCTGATGAGCCACTGGAACATCGGCGGCAGCGTCAGGTACGCGAGGACCGCGCCGCATGCGAAGAGGAACGTCGAGGCCGCCACGAAGGCGGTCGCATACTTCTTCTCGTTCTTGTAGAGGCCCGGAGCGATGAAGCGCCACAGCTGCCAGGTGATCACCGGCAGCGCGACCACGAAGCCGAGATAGCCGGCCACCTGCAGTCGGAGCAGGAAGCCATCGAGCAGGCCATGGAAATAGAGATCGCAGTGCGCTTGCTTTGTGCCCTTGATGGCGGCGCAGTACGGGTGTGACGCGAAGCGGAACAGCGGGACGTAGAAGAGATACATCACGATCATGCCGACCACGAGAGCGATCGACGACTTCACGAGTCGTGTGCGCAGCTCGCGAAGGTGATCGATCAGCGTCATCGTCGCGCCGTCGACGGTGGACGAGGCGCGGTTCGCCGCCCGGAGCTTCACGATGCCTGGTGGGCGTCGGCCGGCGATTCCGGGTCGACCTCCGCCTCGCGAGCAGGAGCGGGCTCAGCGGCAGGCTCGGGTTCGGCCGCGACCTCCGTCGCGGGCTCGGCCTGGACGATCGCGTTCGCCTCGGCGATCGCCGCCGCGTTCGCGGAGGCCTGGGCGGCCGCGTTGGCCTCGTCGTTC
>JAYTFP010000357.1:0-7047 GCA_043734285.1 Acidimicrobiaceae bacterium | reverse complement strand
GCGCTCTACGCCGCGGGTGCCTCGGCGATCTTCCCGCCGGGCACGGTCATCGCCGACGCGGCCGACTCGCTGCTCGACGAACTCGCCGAGCGCCTGGGTTATCCGCCGCTCAGCTGATGACCCCCGACCTGTCCGAGCGCGACTACGTCGAGGGAGTGCTCGCCGGTGACCGCACGATGCTGTCGCGTGCGATCACGCTCATCGAGAGTCAGCGCGACGACCACCGGGCGCTCGCTGCCGCGGTGCTCAGCGAGTTGATGCCGCACACCGGAGGGTCGCACCGGGTCGGCATCACCGGCGTGCCGGGCGTCGGCAAGTCGACGTTCATCGACCAGATCGGCACCGACCTGACCGCGGCCGGTCATCGCGTCGCAGTGCTCGCGGTCGACCCGACCTCGCAGCGCACGGGCGGTTCGATCCTCGGCGACAAGACGCGCATGGAGCGCCTCGCGGTCGACCCGAGCGCGTACATACGACCGTCGCCGGCCGGTGCGACGCTCGGTGGCGTGACGCGCACCACTCGCGAGGCGATGTTGCTGTGCGAGGCCTCGGGCCACGACGTGGTCGTCGTCGAGACCGTGGGTGTCGGACAGTCCGAGACGATCGTGTCGGGCATGGTCGACTTCTTCCTCGTCCTGATGCTGGCCGGCGCTGGTGACGAGCTGCAGGGCATCAAGAAGGGCGTCCTCGAACTGGCCGACGCGGTGGTCGTCAACAAGGCCGACGACGACAACGTGGCCCGGGCGATGACGGCCGCCGCCGACTATCGCCACGCACTGCACATGATGGCGCCGGCGACTCCGACCTGGACACCGCCGGTGCTGACCTGCAGCGCTCGCGACGACGTCGGCCTCGACGAGATCTGGTCACAGATCGAACTGCACCACGACAAGTTGGGAGCGACCGGTGAGCTCACCGAACGCCGGCGCGCGCAGCACATCCGTTGGATGTGGTCGATGGTCGAGGATCGCCTGCTCACCGCATTCCGCTCCGACCCGTCGGTCGTCCGCGAACTGGTGGTGATCGAGCAGGCAGTCGGCGAGGGTCGTCTTGCGGCGACCACCGCAGCAGATCAGTTGCTGGCATTGGCAGACGACTGAATCAGCCGGGCGTGCCCAGCCCGTCCCAGCAAGGCGGGCCGAGTTCGGGTGTCTGCGGTCCCTGCACGTACCTCGAGATGAACAGCGCGAACCGGGGATCGGATGCCGAATCGAGCCGGAGCTGACGCGTCCAGGCGTTGAGGATCAGCGGTGAGCCGAGATTCGGATACGGGCTGGCGAGCACGAACCTCGATGCTTCGGCCGCGCCGATCACCTTGGCGAGGTCGGCCTGGGGGAGATCGGGTGAGAACGTGATCCAGACGCCGCCGTGCTCCATCGAGTGGACCGCGTGTTCGTTCGGAACCGGTGATGTGTAGAAGCCGCAGTTCGCCCAGATGCCATTGTGGGCGCCGCCGATCGGTGGGTACACCTCGTACTCGATACAGCCGTCCTTGTGCTTCTGGCTCTGGATCGGGAAGCTCTCCACCCCGTCGATCTTCTCGGGAGCTGGTGTCCCACTGGCCGGCGTCGCGGCGTGCAACGGACACGACGCCAGCTCACCCCACTGTGACGACGGCGTCGACGAGATCGCGACCGATCCGTCGGCCCGGGTCGACGGCGTGACCGACGTCGTCGGCGGTCTCTGCGTGTCGGAGGTGCCGCACGCTGTCGACGCGATGAGGAGGGGGGCGAGCAGGACGGCGAGGACGAACGAGCGACGAACCATGGCGGCCGAGCGTACCGGTCAGCGAAGTTCGGCCTCGGGCAGGACCCACGCGGATCGCGGCAGCAGGTCGACGTCGAACCGGGTGACGAGGTCGTGTGCCGACACCGTCTCGCCGCGACCCGCGAGGCCGAGACTCACGGCAAGTCGCGAGACGACGTCGGCCACGGACTCGCCCAACGAGCGGCGGTCGGCGAGGGTCACCGCGCCGTCGCGTTTCGCGAGCCGTCGTCCATCGGGCCCGAGGACCAGTGGCACGTGGAGATGATCGGGAATCGCGAGGCCGAGCAACCGGGCGAGATGGATCTGGGTCGGCGTCGAGCCGAGCAGATCGTCGCCGCGGACCACTTCGGCGATGCCCTGCTCCGCGTCGTCGACGACGACCGCCAGGTTGTACGCGGGGACTCCGTCGTTGCGTCGCAGGACCGCGTCGTCGACCGTGCCGCTCGTCGGGCCGCAGAGGCGATCGACGAACGACTCGACTCCGCCGTGCGCCGCGAGCCGTAGCGCGGCCGGTCGACCGCGTGACTCCGCGGCCCGTCGTTGTTCGGCGGTGAGCGATCGACACGTGCCCGGGTAGCGCAGCTCGCTCGACGCGCCCTGCGGCGCGCGCACCGCCTCGGCGATCTCGCGTCGCGTGCAGTAACACGGATAGGTGAGACCGGCTGCGGTGAGCTGATCGATCGCCTGGTGATGGCGACCGAAGCGTGTCGACTGGCGGATCACCTCCCCGTCCCAGTCGAGGCCGATCGCCGCGAGATCCTCGAGCTGTCGCTGTTCGTGTTCGGCCGACGAGCGCACCGGGTCGAGGTCTTCGATGCGCATGACGAATCGCGACCCGGTCGACCGCGCGGCGAGCCAGGCGACCAGGGCGGTGCGCAGGTTGCCGAGATGGAGCGCGCCGGTCGGGCTGGGGGCGAAGCGACCGGCGGGCATGGTGCAGATGATGCCGCGCCCGAGACAGTGAGCGGCGACGGATCGTAGGCTCGGCGGCGATGACGCTGACCGGGATCGAAGCTGACGGACTGCTCTCCTCCGTCGTGCTCGACGACTCGATGCGCCAGGACCCGGTCGCGATCTACCGGCGCCTCCACGCCGAGTCGCCGCGCTGGAAGTCGTCGTTCGGGGCCGACGGTGTTGACCACCTACGCCGATTGTGGCGACTTCCTTCGGAGCCCTGCGTGGGGCCGACCCGACGACGACATGGACGATTCGGGCTTGAGTCTCGCAGCGCGCGCCCGCGGCCCCGGCCGGGCGAGCGCGATCCTGTTCCTCAACCCGCCGGACCACACCCGCATTCGCAGCCTGATGAGCCGGGCGTTCACGCCGCGCCGTATCGAGGGTTTGCGGGCGACCATCCAGCAGCTCCTCGATCCGATCATCGACGAGGTCGCGCACGCGGGCCGCGCCGAGATCATGAGCGCGCTCGCGATCCCGTTCCCGGTCGCGGTGATCTCCGAGTTGCTGGCGGTGCCGAACGACGGGACCGGGCGGTTCGAGCGACTCGTTCGCGAGTCGACCGCCTTCATCGACGCGGCCGCCGACGCTGACGCGCTCGCCCGCGCCGACGATGCCGTCATGGAGCTCGCGGTGTTTTTCATCGACCTCATCGAGCACAAGCGACGCCACCCCGACGACGGGCTGCTCTCGGCGCTCGCGCAGGTCGAGGCCGAGGGTGATCGGCTCAGTGAGGAGGAGCTGGTCGCGAACACGCTGCTGCTCTACGCCGCCGGCTTCGAGACCACGTCGAACCTGATCGGCAACGGGCTGTGGGCGTTCCTGCGCAATCCGGGTGAGTGGCAGCGGCTCCGTGCTGACCCGTCACTCGTCGAGTCGGCGGTGTGGGAGATCCTCCGCTACGACAGCCCTGTGCAGCTCAACGGGCGATCCGCGCTCGTCGAGACTGATCTGTTCGGCGAGACGGTGCCGCGGGGGACCGGTCTCATCATCATGCAGGGCGCCGCGAACCACGATGCAACGGTGTTCGACGACCCGGAGCGGTTCGACGTCGGACGGTACGCGGGGACCAACGTGCCATTACCCCTGAGTTTCGGCGGCGGTGCCCACCACTGCCTCGGCGCGCATCTCGCGCGGGCCGAGGGTGAGGTCATTTTCGGCGAGCTCGTCCGTCGCTTCGAGCGGATCGAGCTCGAGGGAGAGCCGCCGCACTACCGGCCCAGTTTCACGCTGAGGGGTTTGGACCGGCTCGACGTCGCCGTCACCGCGGCATAGAGCCTGCGCCGTGAGGCGGCCGGCTCCATCGAGACAGCGACCCCGGAACTCGTGACGGCGATTCCCCGTCGCGTGGTGCGGTGACGGCGCTTCTGGCGAATACGATCCGCTGATGGCGCGGGTGCGGAATCGGCTGGTGCCGTTCGTCGTGGCGGGCTCCCTGGTCACGGGGTCCCTGGTCACGAGCTGTGGCAGCAGTGGGACGGGGCCGACCAACACCGAGGTCGTGGGGCAGGTCGCGGGACTGAGCGCTGTGACCATCTCCGACGTGCCGACCGATCGTGACGCGCCCGCCACCGCGGTCGCGACGAAGGCCGGACTCGTGGTCTACGAAGATCCGACGCTCGGTGGCGACATCGGCGACCGCACCGCGCGGCTCTGGGTCCTCGCGCCCGACGGCGGCGCCTGGTCCGATCCGCTGCCGCTCGACGTGGTCGACGAACCGCTCGTCGGTCTGCGGGCGGTTCTCGTCGACGACGCGGTTCTCGTCGTCGTCGGCCAAACCTGTCCGAACGGACAGTCGAGCGGCACCCGCGGCGTGTGGCGGTGCCACGACGGACCTTCGTCGCTGGTGGCGGTCGTCATCACACTCTCGTCGCCACTGAGCGTTGTGGTGACGACCGGTCCGGTCGCGCAGACGTTCGCCGCCGACGGCACGGTCGACCGAGGACGTGCGTTGGCCGCGCCGGTCGTCGGTTGGGATGGGACGAGCCTGGTGATCGTGTCGGGATCAGGCGATCCGACCCACTTCGATGCGAAACGCGGAGCGTTCTCGGCCGGTTCGTCGACCGAGCTCGCCCAGCGCGGGATACCCGTCGAGTGCGGTCGGCCGTCGAGGCTGTCGGTGGGTGTGGTGACACCTGGCACGACGCTGACGCCGGTCGCGGGTGATGTGGCGACCGGGGTCACGATGACCGAGGTACGCGGCGAGATCGCAGTGCCCCGCGTCATCGGGTGCTCGAACGACGCGGCGGTCGTCCGTTCGACGACCGGGTCACCCGCGGGCTCGTCGACGTTCGATCTCGTTGACTTCGGCAGCGGATCGCACGCGTCGGTGACAGCGCCCGTCACGGACGATTCGACCGCGATTGCGCTCACCGGGCGCCAGGCCGTCGTCGTGTCGGCGACTCGGATCGTCATCGCCAGCACCGACCGACCACTGGCGACGCTCGCCGACGGTTCGTACCTGCCCTCGACGCTCACGTCGTACGGGCAGGACTCCTACGTGCTGCGCGCCGGCTCGCGTCTGTCCTACACGCGGGTGATCAACCAGCGCTGACCGAATCAACCAGCGCTGAGACCGAGCAGGTGCCGCGTGTCGTCGGCTCCGAGCGGACGCGACAGGTGGAACCCCTGCACGAGGTCGCACCCGAGACGACGCATCGCCGCGAGGTGTTCGACGGTCTCGACGCCCTCGGCGACGGGCACGATGCCGAGGCTGTGGGCGAGCTGGATGATCGCCTTGACCAGCGAGAGGCCCCGCCCGCCCTCGAGGTTCGTCGTGAACGACTTGTCGATCTTCAGCCAGTCGATCGGGAACTGCTGGAGGTATGACAGCGCCGAGTACCCGGTGCCGAAGTCGTCGACGGCGATTCGGATGCCGAGCGCGCTCAGGCGCTGCAGGCACGCCACGGCGGTGACGGGGTCGTCGATGAGCGCGCTCTCGGTGATTTCGAGGATCAGCAGCGACGCCGGCAGCGCGGTCGTCCGCAGCACTTCGGCGATGGATTCGCTCAGGTCGGCGTCGAGGAGCTGGCTGGGCGAGAGGTTCACGGTCACCGCCGGCGCGTCGGCGCCGAGCGCCGACTTCCAGCCCGCCGCCTCTCGGCACGCGGCGAGCATCACGTGCGCGCCGACCTCGTGGACGAGCCCGGTCTCTTCGGCGACCGGGATGAACTGGTCGGGGCTCATCAGCCCCCGTGTCGGGTGTCGCCAGCGCACCAGTGCCTCGAGCGCCACTACCCGGCCCGACACGAGCTCGTGGATCGGCTGGTAGTGGACGACCAGCTCGTCGCGTCCAGCCGCGCCGCGCAGGTCGGCCTCGATCTCGAAGCGGTCGAGCGCCAACGCGTGCATCGACGACTCGAAGATCCGGTGACAATTCTTTCCGTTCGCCTTCGCGTGGTACATCGCGAGGTCGGCGTTGCGGAGCAACTCGTCGCAATCCGATGATGCGTCGCCGAAGGCGATGCCGATGCTGGCGGTGGTCATGAGGCGCCGCTGCCCAGAGCGGACCGGTCGGTTGAGCGTGTCGTTGATGCGGTCGGCGACGTCGAGTGCCATGGCCTCATCGACCAGGCCTTCGAGCAGGACTGCGAACTCGTCGCCGCCGAGTCGCGCCACGGTGTCGATCTGGCGGAGGCACACCGAGAGGCGATCGGCGATGACGCGCAACAGCTCGTCGCCCGCAGGGTGCCCGAGGCTGTCGTTCACCGACTTGAAGTCGTCGAGGTCGACGAACATCACCGCGAGCTGCTCGTCGGTGCGGTGCAATCGCAGGATCGCGTGCTCGAGTCGATCGCGGAAGAGCGCCTGGTTCGGCAGGTCGGTCAGCGAGTCGTGGAACGCGCGGTGCGTGAGCTCGTCCTCGAGGCGGCGGTGCTGCGTGATGTCGCGGAAGCTCCAGACGCGCCCGACGACCTCGCCTTGGATGTGTTGTGGTCGTGAGTCGAGCTCGACGACCCTGCCGTCGGGTAGCACGACGATGTCGTGCGTCTCGAGCTCAGGGTTCTCGTCGAAGTCGCTCATCCGCGCCTCGGCGGTGTGGCGGTCCTCGAAGTGGGTGAGCACGTCGCTCATGGCGGCGCCGACGACGTGGCGCATGCCCGCGTCGTCGAGCAGCCGGAGTTCGGTGAACCGCGAGTTCGCGCTGGTGACGACGCCGCTGCCGTCGACCACCAGGATCCCGTCGGCCGTGGCCTCGAGCGTCGCCGCGAGCACGGAGTTCGCGGCACGCAGGTCGGCCTCGGCCGCGACCAGTTCGGTGATGTCGTGACCCGACACGACCAGTCCCTCGACCGTGGGGTCGTCGAGCAGGTTCGCGATGGTGAG
>JAYTFP010000356.1:0-14963 GCA_043734285.1 Acidimicrobiaceae bacterium | reverse complement strand
CCAAGCGGGGCTCGACGACCACCAAGACGTCCACGTCTTCAGGCGACGCACCTGACCGCTGGAATCGCGAATGAAACGAGCGGATCGGAACGAGCGATTGCTGGTCGAATGTTCGTCGGCTTCGCCGACACGGCTCTCTCGATGGGGCTTGCCGCCTCTCGGCGCAAGCCCAAGTGGCAGTGGCGGCGACGGAATCGCCGGGCTGATCGATCGGTCCCGTATGATGACCGCTGCTCCGTGCAGGCCACGGCCGATCGACGACAGCGGAGCAGGTGACGCCAGCATGCCAACGAGCACCCTCATCGCGATCGGAGTCGGGGCCGTCCTGGTCCTCGGGCTCGGCTTCATGTTGATGCGCGGTCGATTCAGCACCCCCGAACGGCGAGCCGACTTGGCCCTGCAAGACATGGCAAGCTCCGCCGGCGTCCCCAAGAAGACGACCGACCGTTCCGAAGCGCTTTCGCTCGGCCATTCCGGCGACTCGACGCAGATCCGCGGCAAGGGCGTGTTGTGGCTGAACGACACGACGCTCGGTTTCGCGCTCTCCAAGCCGGTGCGGCAGTTCGAGATCCCCCTCAAAGAGGTCAGGTCCGTCGTCGCGTCGAATGAGTTCTCGCGCATCGGCATGACCCAGTCGAGCCCCGACGTCGACTTCCTCGTCGTCAACTGGAACGACCCGAGTGGTTCCATCGTCATGGGGTTCAAGCTCGACGGCGCCGAGAGTTGGGCGGCGAAGGTCGGCGAGGCCGCCAAGGACCGCAAGCGCCACAGCTGAGCGCCCCGGGGCGCTCGCCTGATTGAGCGTGCCGCCTCACGGCGCACGCTTTGCGGGCACTCTCCTGATTGAACGTGCCGCCTCACGGCGCACGCTCTTAGTCGATGCGGCGCAGTTCGGCGCGGTAGCGCTTCGCTCGATCGACGTACGACTTCGATCCGAGGTCGAACCATCCCGGCTCGACCGCGTTCTCGCGGATCGTCACCGGGACGCCGAGCGCCATCGCGAGCGGTGGGATCACCTTGCGGTTGGGCACCATCGCGTTCGCCCCGACGACCGCCTCCTCGCCCACGAAGGCCTCGTGCAGCACGACCGAGCCCGAGCCGATCAATGCCTTGTCGGCGATGGTGCATCCCTCGAGGTGCACGTTGTGGCCGATCGTCACGTCGTTGCCGATCGTCGTCGGATGGTGCCACGTGGTGTGAACGATCGTGCCGTCCTGGATCGATGTGCGGTCGCCGACGTAGATGAAGCCGTCGTCGCCGCGTAACACCGCGGTCGGCCACACCGACGACTCGGCGCCGATGACGACCGACCCGATGATGACCGCGTCGGGATGAATGTACGCGTCGGGATGGATGTCGGGGGTCTGCTCGCCCAGCGCGTAGATCGGCACGACGACGTCAGCCGAGCGCGGCGAAGCGCCCGTAGCCGCCCTTGAAGAACAGCAGCGGACCCGCGTCGGTCGCGTGCACCTCGAGCGCGTGGACCCGCCCGAGCACGATGTCATGGTCGCCGCCGTCGAGCACCGACTCGAGCGTGCAGTCGATGTGGGCGAGGCAGCCGGCGATGCGCGGACCGCCGGTCGACACGGCCGGCGTCCAGTCGATGCCCTCGAACTTGTCGGGCATCTTCGACGAGAACTGGCCGGACACGTTGCCCTGCGCCTCGGACAACACATTCACCACGAAGTGGCCCGCCTCACGCACGGCGGCCCACGACGCCGAGGTCTTGCCAACGCAGAATCCGACGAGCGGTGGATCGAGCGAGACCGAGAAGAACGAGCCGACCGCGAGGCCGGTCGCGACCCCGTCGTGCACGGTCGCGACGACCGTGACTCCGGTCGGGAAATGTCCCAACACCTTGCGGAATTCGGCTGAGTCGATGGCCACGGCGTCGTCGGTCATGCGCGGCAGGTTAGAGGGTGCGCCGATCGGCGGCACCCTCCATCAAGGGAGCCGGGCGCGCTCGGCAAGCTCGCCCTTCGCAGCGAGCTGTGCTGTGCGGGCCTCGTAGCCGGCGAGCATCTCCGCGAAGTGCGCGGGGTTGTAGATGTCCTCCTCGTATGAGAAGAGACCATCGCCCGCGTAGTGCAGCTTGGTGAAGTTGTACTCCTGCCACACGCTGCCGTCACCGGGATCGCGCATGCGGTTCCAGACCTGGCAGACGATCCAGCCGCGCTGCTCGTCGACGACGTACCACTCGATCGGGAAGTGCGGCATCTCGTTGCCGGGATACGTCTCGACCATGACGTGGGTGATCCAACGAAGGATCGCCTCGCGTCCGCCCATCACTCCGTAGAGGTGCTCGTTGTACGTGCAGTCCTCGGTGAAGCACTCGACCCAGTCGGTCCAGTCGCCGGTCGTGCCGCCCTTCAGCGCGGCGCGCTGGTACTTGATGAACGCCGCCTCGATCTCGTCGCGGGTGAACGTCACAGGCTGATCCGCAATCCTTCCGACGCGGCCATCACCTCGCCCACTCCTCGGGCGGCCGCTGCACGTGCGGCCTGGCGCAGCATCGAGTCGACCATGTCGTCGGTGTGCGACGGGTCGTGATGGAACAGGGCGAGGCGCTTGACACCCGCCTGTGCCGCCACTTCGACGGCGTAGTCGAGCGTGCAGTGCCCCCATTCGCGCTTCTGCACGAACTCGATGTCGGTGTACTGGGCGTCGTGGATCAACAGGTCGACGCCGCTGCACAGCGCGAGCACGCGTTCCGACACCGCCGTCGCGCCGCAGCCGGGCTGCTGATGATCGCTCACGTACGCGATCGACACGCCGCCGGTCTCGATGCGGTAGCCGACAGTCGGACCGAGGTGCGGCACCAGCGCCGAGGTCACGGTCGCGGCGCCGAGTTCGAACGTCTCCTCGCCCAACTCGGTGAACGTGACCGTACCGGCGAGATCCTTCAGCGTGACCGGGAAGTACGGCGGCGTGAGGAACGCGTTGAACGCCTCCTCGAGGGTGACACCCTCCTGTCGCGGCGCGTAGATGTCGAGACGCGAGTCGGCCTCGTGGATCGGCGAGAAGAACGGCAGACCCTGTACGTGGTCCCAGTGGAGATGGCTGACCAGGGCGGACGCTCGGAAGTCGGGTCGCGCCGCGGTCACGCCCCAGAAGCGCAGACCCGTGCCGAGATCGAGGACGATCGGATCGAATCCGTCACCGTCGACGACCACGCACGCGGTGTTGCCCCCGTACCGCTGATTCGACTCGCATGAGCACGGGGTCGATCCTCGGACCCCGTAGAAGTTGATGTTCAGCGCACCGACCCCTTCTCGTGGCCGCCCCCCGGTATGACCTCACAAATCTACGAGGTCACCCGCGGCGGCGACAGGGATGTGACCGATGGCACCCGCGGCCCCGCGAGGGCCTCCGTCGTATGCTGCCGCGATGAGCGACCTCCCCCTCCAGCAGGTGACCGCGAACGGCGTCGACTTCTCGTACTTCGAGGCGGGCAGCGGTCCGCTCGCGTTGTGCCTGCACGGCTACCCCGACACCGCGCACACCTTCCGTCATCTGTTGCCGGCGCTCGCCGACGCGGGATTTCACGCGGTCGCCCCGTTCAACCGCGGCTACGCGCCGACGGCTCTCGCGGACGATGGCCGGTACCAGTCGGGTGTGCTCGGCGTCGACGCCAACGCGTTGCACGACGCGCTCGGCGGAGGCGCCGACTCGGTGATCATCGGCCACGACTGGGGTGCGCAGGGCGCCTACGCCGCGGCCACGCTCTCGCCGTCGAACTGGCGCCGCGTCGTCGCCGCCGCCGTACCGCCCGGTCCGGTGATGGCCGAGGCGTTCTTCCAGTTCGAGCAGCTGCGGATGAGCTGGTACATGTTCTTCCAGCTCAACCCCCTCTCCGACATGGTTGTGCCGACGAACGGCTTCGAGTTCATCGCGAAGCTCTGGCGCGACTGGTCGCCGGGCTACGACTCAGCTGCGGACGTCGCCCATTTCGTCGACGCGATGCCGACCGGCGCACACGTGACCGCGGCATTGGCGTACTACCGCCAGACGTTGCAGTTCGACCTGCAGGCCGTGGAGCTCGCGGCGGCACAGGGCGCGACGCTCGCGCTCCCCCCGCAGCCGCTGTGCTACCTACACGGCGCCGACGACGGGTGCCTGAGCCCGTCGATCGCAGCGAAGACCGCGGAGATCGAGAGCGTGCCGGGCAGCGCGTTCCACATGGTCGGTCACGCCGGCCACTTCCTCCACCTCGAACGGCCCGTCTACGTCAACCGCTTGATCACCGACTTCCTGCACGCCTGACCGCCGTCAGGTCGCGAGCCGGTACACGCCAGCGTCCTCGGCGACGAGTCCGTCGGTCACGAGGGTGGCAGCGACACGCGACGCGCGGTCGACGTCGTCGGGCCAACCCATCACTGACGCGAGTCGGTCCGGCGCGATGCTCGACGTGCGGAGCGCCTCGAGGAGGCGGCCCCGGCCTTGGCGATCGGATCCGGCGAATCGCGACTGCCGACGACTCACCCCGGCCGAACCGATGGCCGGATCGGGATCGGGCCGTCCCGCGACCCGCCACGCGCAGGCTCCGCGCAGCGGACACGGATCGCACTCGGGGACTGGCCGGCACAGCATCGCCCCGAGATCCATCAGCGACTGGTTGTGCGCCCAGGCGCTCCCGGCGGTGAGGAAGGCGTCGGCTTCGGCCTGCGCGTCGCGTGGCGTGAGCCTGCGACCGGCGCGGCGCGCGAGGACACGGGCGATGTTGGTGTCGACCACCGCGGCATCCCGCTCGAACGCGAACGCGAGTACTGCGCGGGCGGTGTACGCGCCGATGCCCGGCAGGCGCATGAGCGCCGCGAGATCCCACGGTAGCGCGCCGTCGTGTTCGTCGCGCGCCGCCTGCGCAGTCAGCCAGAGGTTGCGCGCCCGGCGCGGATAGCCGAGGCCCGCCCACTCGTCGAGCACCTCGGCGAGCGTGGCCTCCGCGCACGAGGTCGGCGTCGGCCAGCGATCGAGGAAGCGCTTCCACCGCGGGACCACTCGGGCGACCTGCGTCTGTTGCAGCATCACCTCGCTGACCAGCACCGCCCATGGATCGCGGGTCTCGCGCCACGGCAGGTCGCGGCGTATCGACTCGCCCCACCCCAGCAGCGCGGCGCGTTCGTCAGCGATGCGCTCGCCAGCGTCGCTCAGTCGTCGCCCCACGGGTTCTGTCCGTCGTAGGGACGGTGTCGAACCGGCGCCGACTCCTTCTTCCAGACCATCACCTTGCGTCGGAAGTAGCAGACCTCGACGCCGTCCTGGTTGAAGCCCTTGGTCTCGACGGTGACGATCCCACGATCGCCCTTCGACGACTCGCGCTTCTCAAGCACGCGGGTCTCGGCATAGATCGTGTCGCCGTGGAAGGTCGGGTTCTTGTGCTGCAGCGTCTCGATCTCGAGGTTGGCGATGGCCGCGCCCGACACGTCGGGCACGCTCATGCCGAGGACGAGCGAGTACACGAGGTTGCCCACCACGACGTTCTTACCGTGCACCGTCTCGTTCTCCGCGAACCACACGTTGGTGTGCAGCGGATGGTGGTTCATCGTGATCATGCAGAACAGGTGGTCGTCGTACTCGGTGATGGTCTTGCCCGGCCAGTGGCGGTAGACGTCGCCGGGCTCGAAGTCCTCGAGGTAGCGGCCGAACGGTCGGTCGTAGGTGGTCATCGGGCCAACGTAGCCACCCCCTCTCGTTGGGAGCCACTCGTTACCCACGGGTAACCTTGCGACCCATGAGCGACCTCACCACTGCCGCCACTGCCATCGCCGCCGCCCAGGCGGTCGTCGACTCGGGCATCGCCCGACTGGCCGAGGTCGGCATCGACGACAACCAGGTGTTGGCGTACGACGTGGCGCACGCGGCGGCAGCCATCCAGACCAGCCAGTCGATGCTCGGCTACGGCTCGAAGGGCGACGTCGAGGCCTCGATCGCGACCGCCTTCGTCGCCGACGCGGTCGCCGATCTCGCCGGCAAGATCTACGGGCGCGAGGCCGAGTGGGGCGTCGCCAACGACGCGCTCGACGGCGCACGAGCGTTCGTCGCCACGTACCGCGACCCCAAGTTCCTGGCGTCGCTCGCGGGCAACGAGGGTCCCCGTCACCTCGGACCTGACTTCGAGATGGTGCAGGACGCGTTCCGCCGCTTCGCCGACGAGAAGCTCAAGCCGATCGCCGAGCACATCCATCGCCACAATGCCGACATCCCCGAGGAGATCATCTCCGGCCTCGCCGAGATGGGCGCGTTCGGACTGTCGATCGCCGAGGAGTACGGCGGCTTCGCATCGGGGACCGACGCCGACTACATCGGCATGGTCGTCGCCACCGAAGAGTTGTCGCGCGGCTCGCTCGGCGCGGGTGGCTCGCTGATCACGCGCCCCGAGATCCTCGCCCGTGCCCTCGAGGCCGGCGGCACCGAGGAACAGAAGCTCGAGTGGTTGCCGAAGCTGGCGACCGCCGAAGTCATGAACGCCGTCGCCGTCACCGAGCCCGACTTCGGATCCGACGTCGCGGGCGTGAAGGTCACCGCGACGGCGGCGACCGTCGACGGCGTCGACGGCTACCTCATCAACGGCGTGAAGACGTGGTGCACGTTCGGCGCCCGCGCGGATGTGTTGATGCTGCTCGGGCGCACCGACCCCGACCGCGCCGCAGGACACCGCGGGTTGTCGATGTTCATCGTCCCCAAGCCACGCGGCGAGGGCCACGGTTTCGAGGCGCACCAGAACAACCTCCCCGGACCGGGCGCCGGGAAGATGGAGGGTCGTCCGATCGACACGATCGGCTACCGCGGCATGCACTCTTACGAGGTCGCCCTCGAGGACTGGTTCGTGCCCGACGCGAACCTCATCGGCGGCGAGGAGGGCAAGGGCAAGGGCTTCTACTACCAGATGGCCGGATTCGAGAACGGGCGACTGCAGACCGCGGCGCGCGCGATCGGCGTGATGCAGGCCGCCTACGAGGCAGCGAAGGCGTACGCGGCTGACCGCAAGGTCTTCGGCCAGCCGATCGGCAACTACCAACTGACGCAGGCCAAGTTGGCGCGCATGGCGATCCTCATCCAGGCATCCCGTCAGTTCTCGTTCGACGTCGCCCGCATGATGGCGAAGGGCGAAGGGACGCTCGAGGCCTCGCTCATCAAGGCCTACGTGTGCAAGGCCGCCGAGTGGGTCACCCGCGAGGCGATGCAGATCCACGGCGGCATGGGCTACGCCGAGGAGTACGACGTGAGCCGCTACTTCGTCGACGCACGCGTCCTCTCGATCTTCGAGGGCGCGGATGAGACCCTGTGTCTCAAGGTGATCGCCCGTCAGCTCGTCGCCCGTCACCAGGCCGCCTGAGATTGCATGACCTGATCACCTGGACGAGCCTCGCGATCCTGATCGCCGGGTTCTTCTCGGGGATCCTCGCGGGCGTCCTCGGAGTCGGCGGTGCGGTTCTCACCACGCCGTTCATCCGTTTCCTGGGCGCGAGCCCGATCGCGTCGGTCGGCTCGACCGTGCCGGCGATCCTGCCCGGGGCGTTCTCGGGGGCGATCCGCTACCACCGCGCCCGACTCGTCGACTGGCGGGTCGCCTGCACGTGCGGACTCTCGGGGATGGCGTTCGCCGCGCTCGGCGGCTGGGTCGCCGACATCGTCGACGCACGCTGGCTGATGGTCGTCACTGCGTTGCTCGTGATGTGGAGCGGCATCCATCTGTTCCGCGCCGGGCACGGTGACGCGCCGATCGTCGATGACGAGCCCGTCGCTCTCGACGGCCAACCGGGACTCGACGACCTCGGATTCGTCGACGCCGCCGCGCAGGGCCCGCGCGGCAGCACGCGGCGGGCTTCCTTCCCGCTGCTCGTCGGGATGGGGATGGTCGCGGGCTTCCTCGCCGGGCTGCTCGGTATCGGCGGAGGGATCGTCCTCACCCCCGGCCTCACCCTCGTCGTGCGACTGCCCGTCAAGCGCGCCATCGCGACGTCGCTCGCCGCGGTGGCGATGATGTCGACGACCGCGCTGGCCACTCACATCGCGCTCGGACACGTGTCGTGGCGATTCGCGCTGCCGCTCGCGGCCGGCGTCGTGCCCGGCGTGCAGGTCGGCGCGCGCATCACCATCGCCGCCAGCGACCGGGCGACGCGGGTCGCATGCGGCGCGCTGCTGATGGTGCTGTCGGTGATCTACCTGGTGAGCGAGCTCGCCCACATCTTCTGAGGCGTCAAGCGGCGACGAGGTCGGCCGGCAGCAGCTGCTCGTCGAGGAGCCGGGCGAATCGTGTGGGGTCGCCGGCGACGAAGTCACGACAGCGCCGGTAGCCCTCCGCGTAACAGAACACGTAGGCGCGCCACGTCGGGTCGTTGAGGAAGCGCACGACCTGTGTGGCCCGCTGATGGTCGAGGAGGAGCCACCGCTCGGCGTGAGCGATCACCGTGTCGACGTCGACACCCTGGTCGTGCAGCTCGACCGCGAGCAGACCCCTGACGCGGCCCGACACGTCGCCGAAGCGCGCGACCGCCCGCACCGATTCGATCTCGAACGGCGCACCCGCCGCCCGCACCATCGTCTCGACTGCCGAGTGCGGCTCGTCGCCGAGCAGCGCCTCGAGCCCGAGGTCGGCGAGGCCCTCCGCCATCAGGCAACTCGGCGTTCCGATCACGAAGATCGTCTCCTCGACCTGCCTGCGCGCACGGACGAGACCGACCTCTTTGTGGACGTGCTCCGTGTGATGTCCCGGGTAGGCCTCGTGCGCGACGAGGTGGGCGATCGAGCTCGAGAGCACCGGCACGTCGGTGTTGATCGCCACGCGGCTGCGCAGCCCGCCGAGGTAGTGGTTGAACCCCGACCACGGTTTGTCGCTCACCAGTTCGAACTCGACGTGCTCATCGTCGGGTAGCCCGAAGGCGCTTCGGGTGAGGCCGCGCAGTTCGTCGAGCAGGTTGCCGGTCACCGCCGGCAAGCGGTCGACGGGGATGACGTGGCGATCGCGCATCGCGGCCATGCGCGCCGCGAGGTCGCCGCTGCCGGGCAGCGCTGCGTCGAGGTCGCGGTGCGCCGCCTCGATCTCGTCGGGCGTGACGGGCTCGGGCCGCACGCCGAAGCACGCCTCGACCTCGTCGAGGTAGGCGATCGACTCGCCGTCGAGCACGCGTGCCACGACACAGGCGCCCTCGAGCTGTGCGCGGATCCATCGGCGCCGTGCTGCCGAGATGTCGGGCTCGACCGCGGCATCGAGGTCGGCGATCAGTCGGCGCGCGTCGGCGACCAACGAGCCGGGCGGACGCGGCGGCTCCGCGTCGATCGCCGCTTTCCACTGGGGCGGGCCGTAATACGCGTCGACGATCTCGGGATTGTGGCGCCCGAGGCGCAGTCCGAGCTCGACGTACTGCTGGACCAGCCCGCTCACGAGAGGGTCGAGCGGAAGAACGCGAACGTCTCTGCGAGCGCGACCTCGGCCTCGGCCTCGTTGTACACCTCGGGTCGGTCGTCGTTGACGAACGCGTGGTCGCACCCGGTGTGGATGGTGAACTCGGCATCCTTGCCCAACGATTCGAGCGTCGACGACAACTCGGCCACCGCGGCCGGCGAGAACATTCCGTCACGCTCGGCGTAGTGCCCGTGGACCGGAGCCTCGAGGGTGCTCCAGTCGGGCTGCGCGTCGTTCCACGGGATGAGCCCGTAGTACGGCGCGCACGCATCGACGATGTCGGGCCGACGACAGGCGAGCACGAGCGCGAGCCCGCCACCCATGCAGAACCCGACCACACCGACGCCGCTCGACGTGACCGCATCGTCGGCGAGCAGGAAGTCGATCGCCGCCCCCATCGCTGCAGCGGCCTGCGAGACGTTGAGCGCCATCATCAACTTGCCGGCCTCGTCAGGCTCGGCGGTCGAGGCCGACGCACCGTTGTACAGATCAGGAGCGATCGCACTGAAGCCGGCCGCCGCGAATCGGTCGCACATTCGCGTGATGGTGGGTACGAGACCCCACCATTCCTGGATCACGATCACCCCCGGACCGCCACCCTCGGCAGGGGCGAAATGACCCCGGCCCGCCACACCATCCGACTCGAATTCGACCATGTGTCCCACGGCTTCGCACCCTAACGCGGGGGGTGTCGTTCGGTCAGTAGGCGACGTCGAGCTTGTGGTGGTCCCAGCTCACGACCTTGTCGACGTGCAGCTTCACGCAGACTCGCTTGCGCGCCGCGAACTCGGCGGCGAACTGCAGATCGGCGTCGGTCGCGATGTCCTGGTAGCGGGCCAGCACGGCCTTGCACGACTCGATGACCACCGGCTCGGTATCGAGCACCTCGGCGGTGCCGACCAACTCGACACCTTGCAACTCGGGATACTCGGAGCCCGCTTCGACGATCGCGCTGAACCGCGGGTCACGACGGAAGTTCTGCACCTTCTGCGAGCGCGCGAACGTCTCGATGACCACATCGCCGCCATCGAATCCGACGGTGGTTGCGTACACGTTCGAGTCGTCGAGGAACCCGTACCACATGGCCACCAGATGGATGTTGCCGTCGGGGCCGAAACTGGCGAGATTCATCGTGCGACGACCGCCGATGAAGGCCGCCACCTCGTCGTCGTTCATGCGGATCATTTCACGGCGTGATGCCACGGGTCGCTCCTTGCTGTGGTCGGATCGTGTCAGATCAGGTGATGTCGGCTTTGAAGAGCTCGGGTGCGATCGGGCAATCGATCCACGACGACAAGCTCTCCGGCGCGTCGAACCCGGCCGGCCCGACGATGCGGTCGACCAGGTCGATCGGCACGATCTCCTCGTCGAGCTCCCACGGTTCGTCGCGCAGGTCGAGCCGCCCCGTCAGCGCATCCCAGACGCGTTGCGGCAACACGCGACCGACCCCGACGACCGCCCACACCGGCACGCCGGCCGATCGTGCGACAGCCGCGGCTGCATGTGATCCGGCGGCAGCGATGAACGCTCCGGTCGACGCGACCGCGGCCTCGACGACGAGCAGGTCGGCCGACGAGACGGCTGCGCCGAGGCCCGAGGGAGCGATGTCGATCGCCTCGACGTCACGACTCTCGAGAAACCGGACGAGCGACGGTCCCTCGCCCATGCTGTCGATGACCCTGACCTCGAGGTCGCCACGCCGTGCCAGCGCTGCCGCGGTCTGCGCGGGCCACCCGAGCACGGCGACCGTCGCACCATCGGGGACGTACAGGGCGAGGTGGTGGGCAGTCTCGTCGCTCTCGATCTCGTCGACGGCTGCGCGGGCCTCGGCGATGGGATCGGACGCGCAGAGCAGCCGCGAACAGAGCCACCAGAGCGCCCCGGCGGTCAGCTGCCGCGAGATGACCCGTCGACAGGCGGTGACCAGCGCGACCGGATCGTCGCGGAATGCCGTGAGCGCCCCCGCGGTCTCGGCGACCAGCAGGTCCTGCGGCGCGCCGGTCGACCTGGCGACGTAGCGGAGCCGCTCGATCGGGTGCACGGAGAGTGACGTTAGAGCGTGCGCCGTGGCGGCACGGTCACGTGAGGCCCGCGTTGTGCACAGGTTGTCCCCCGAATTGCTGCCGTTGTCCACTTGTTTCCCACAGCCCCGGAGGCTCATCGTGAGAGGGTGGAAACGGTGGACGAGCTGGCAGCTCGACTCGAGCGCACCGCCGACTGGAACGGGCACCTGCGTTCGTGCGAGCGAGCTGATCTGCGTGATGCGGCCCTGCGGCTGCGGGTCCTCGAATCAGAGCTGCGCCGCGCGGCCGACTCACGCCGCCCGGGTGACCCTCCAGAGCGTGCGCCGCAAGGCCGCACGCTCCATTTGGAGAGCGCGGTGTCGGCGAAGCCGCCGAACGGCTGACAGCGACCGACTCCAGCTACCGGCCTCCCGTCAGGGCGCGTTCAGCGTGCAGTTCTGGACCACCGACGTCGTGGCCCCTGCCACCGCAGTGACCGACGGCGCATCGCAGATCTCGTAGCTCGGGGCATCGACCCGCTGCACGACGTACGTGCCGGCCGGCACCGCGACCACGAGCGTTCCGTCGGACGCCGTCGTACCCGACGCGACCACGACTCGGTGCTGGGTGAGCCTCACCGCCGCCGAGATCGGGTTCGTGTGGCAGAACGGCTCACCCGGCGGAGGTACGACGCCACCACACAACGTGAAATGCGTCGTGACCGCGACCTGCGTCGGCGGCGGATCCGGCGGAGTACATGCCCCGAGTGCGATCGCCGTCATGGCGACGACGACCAGCCAACCGTGTGCATTCCGCTTCGCCATCGTGCCCCCTGGGTCGCCCAGAGTCTACGGCGGAGGCTGTCACGTGTACATCAAGGAACCTGGGGTCGTCAGCAGCTCGCCGGTCTCGAGCCACGTCTTCAGGCCCGAGAGGATCATCGGCCAACCGCCGAAGATCTGATCATTCGCGCCCTCGCGCATCTGGTCGTGCGTGACCAGCAGCTTGCACGAGTCGCCCACGGGCTCGATCTCCCAGGTGACCCGCGACGCACCCTCGCTCTTCACGTCATCGCTCCACAGGGCGATCATCGTGTGGACCAGCCGGCGCGGGCGGTCGATCTCGAGGATCTCGCCCTCGCCCAGCAGACCCTCAGCCTTGGGCGAACCAAGTTCCATCCGCGATCCGACGGTCCAGTCGCAGGTCACGCCCGCGCCGAAGTTGTACTTGGCACGGATCTCGGGATCGGTGATCGCCTCCCAGAGTCGCTCCGGCGTCGTGCGGATGTAGATCTCGAACACCTTCTCCATGGTCTTCTCCAATTCGTGTTTGAGGTCGCTGAGTGCCGCGACCCACGGCTCGCTGAACTTGCTCACCCACCGGTCGTGGACCAGCCGGATCGGGACGGGGTTCAAGAAGTGCAACTTCTCGCGGCCGCGGCGCCTGGTCACGACCAGACCCGCCTCCTCGAGTTGCCGGAGGTGCTTCATGACGCCGAACCGCGTCATCTCGAAGCGTTCCTCCAGGGCGCTCAACGTCTGACCGTCGGAACGGAACAACTCGTCGAGCAGCGCCCGCCTCGTCGGATCGGCGAGGGCCTTGAACACATCATCCACGCCCCCACTATAGGTGACCTATTGGTCACATGTCAAGAGGGCGCCCGCCTGAACTCCTTCGCGACGCGGTGACCGCTGCGCACGGCGCTGTCCATGTAGCCCGCGAGCGCCTCGGTGTGCTCCCCCGCGAACCGGATCGGTCCGACGCCGGCGCGCATCGCCGGCCACGCCGTGAGCAGCTGTCGCGGACCGAACACCGTGTAGCCGCCGCCGGTGAACGGTTCGTCGCTCCACGCGATGGTCGCGGCTCGACCGTCGCGCAGCCCGACGCCTTCGGGATAGACCTCGTCGAGCTGGGACTCGAACGAGGTGATCCGCTCGCGGTCGGTCATCTTCGCTGCCGCTCGGGCCGCGTCGCCGGTGATGAACTGCGACAGGATGCCCGGATCGGTCGGCGATCCGTACGAGTCGGTCGCTGCCCAGCCGATGTGGAACGGCAGGTCGGTCAACGTGAAGCCGGCGGAGTGCAGGTCGTTCCAGAACCGGTGGCGGTACTGCGTCGCAACTTTCGCCGCAGCACCGAGTGAAACGTCGGTGATCGCCTGCGCGAGGGCTGCCGGAAGGCTCGGCGCGAATGCGATGCGACGCAGCGGAGGAGTCGGGAGCGCTACCACGAGACGCGCCGCATCGACGGTGCGCGAAGCGCTCACCACGCGCACGTGGTCGCTCGCCCACTCGACACGGCTCACGGGCGTCGCGAGGACGACGGCCGCGCCGAGCTCGGCGCGCATCGCCTCGGCGAGACGTGAGTTGCCACCGGTGATCCGCATGATCTCGGTCCCCGAGTCGGTCACGCTGGTGAGGGTCGCCGACTGCTGCGCGGCGAACAACAGCGACACCTCGTGCAACTCGGCGTTGAACTCGCCGCGGTTCTCGATCTCCACGAGGAGGCGCGCTTCTGGCGCAAGATCGAGGCGGTCGACGAACGCTGCGAGCGTGGTCGCGTCGAGCTCCTCGGCGCGTGCGAACGCCTCGGGATGCGCGGGGTCCATCCCAGCGCCCAGTTTCGCGAGTTCGTCGCCGAACCTCGTGTAGTCCGCGAGCGCGCGGCCGTTGCCGGCGGTGATGAACTCGCTCACGGGCTGGCGCCGACCGTTCGCGAAGATCTGAGCGGTATCGATCTTGTCGGCCGGCCGGCGTTCGGTCGCGAGGCCGAACCGCGAGACCAGCGCCTGGATCGCCGTGTGGCTGTCGTCGATCGATTCGCCTCCGCCCTCCGCATGCAACCCGTCGGAGAACGGCTGGCGAATCGTGTGGACACGCCCGCCGACCCGATCGCGTGCCTCGAGTACCACCACGTCCCAGCCCGCCTCGCGCAGGTCGAGCGCGGCGGTGAGCCCGGCGAGTCCTGCGCCGATGACCACGACCCGGCGACGTGCTCCGGGGTCGGGACGATCGCGGATGTTGCTGACCGAGTCCGACGAGCAACCCGTCGCAACTGCGGCACTGCCCGCGGCGAGCGAACCCAGGAACCGCCGGCGGGAGAGCACTGCGCGACAGCTTCGCAGAATAGGGTGCCGCCGGTGAGCCCCGCTTCCGCGCCGCGATCGGTGGGCGCGACCGGGCTGCCCATCGAAGACTGCATCCCGGCGTTGCGCGACGCATTGGCGACACGGGGCACGGCGGTGCTGCAAGCCGAGCCCGGCGCCGGCAAGTCGACCGTCGTGCCGCTGCGACTGCTCGGTGAGGCGTGGCTCGACAGCGCGCGCATCGTCATGCTCGAGCCGCGCCGACTCGCCGCTCGCGCGACGGCGCGTCGCATGGCGTTCCTCCTCGGCGAGGAGGTCGGGGCGACCGTCGGCTATCGCACCCGCGACGAGTCGAAAGTCGGCCGCTCCACCCGGATCGAGGTGGTGACCGAAGGCATCCTCACCCGACGCCTGCAACGCGACCCGACCCTGCCCGGCATCGGCCTGGTCATCTTCGACGAGGTGCACG
>JAYTFP010000355.1:0-16910 GCA_043734285.1 Acidimicrobiaceae bacterium | reverse complement strand
GCCGCGCTGAAAACGCACCGGGCCCGACGATCAGCGGAGCGACTCACCCTCGGCCAAGGAAAACCGTCCGGTGACGAGACGCTGTTTGCCGAACTCGATGGCAGCTGGATGCACCCCGAAGCGATCTCCAAACGATTCGACCGCCGAGCCCAGCGCTACCAACTCCCCCACGTCGGGGTGCACGGCCTCCGTCACACCTGGGCAACCCTCGCACTACGTGCCGGGGTCCACCCGCGAGTCGTCCAACAGCGGCTCGGTCACAGCACCATCGCCGTCACGCTCGGCGTCTACAGCCACGTCACCGACGGCATGGACCTCGGCGCCGCGCAACAGGTCGCAGCACTGTTCGAACCCTCTGTGACCAATCTGTGACCAACGGGTCGATCGAATCCATTCTCCCATCACCGATGCCCAACCATTGCAGGCACTTCAGCGATCGAGAGTGGTGCCCGGGGTGGGATTCGAACCCACACGCCCTTTCGAGCGGCGGATTTTGAGTCCGCTGCGTCTGCCATTCCGCCACCCGGGCCTGAGGCGAAGAGCGTAGCCTCCACTGAATGTCGGCCCGAAGGCTCTCGACCGCGGCGCTCATACTCCTCATCGCCGGGATGATCGCGGTTGCGCGCGAAGCCGCGTTCGCGCGCACCCGATCGACCGATTCGTCGCCCTCGACCTAGGCGAGTGCCTTCAGCAGGTTCGTCGGGGTGTCGGCCGGGCTGACTTTCGGCCAGGCGTGGCTGATCACACCTTTGCCGTCGATCAAGAACGCGGAGCGGATGATCCCCATGTACGTCTTGCCGTAGTTCTTCTTCTCGCCCCACACGCCGAACGCCTCGGCGACCGCGTGGTCGACGTCGCTCAGCAGGGTGAATCCGAGCGAATACTTCTCGTCGAACTTGGCCAGCTTCTCGGGCTTGTCAGGGCTGATGCCGATGATGACGGCATCGCCGATCTGATCCGCGATGTCGCGCAGACCACACGACTGCGTAGTGCAGCCCGGCGTGTCGGCCTTCGGGTAGAAGTACACGAGCACGTTGCGACCGCGGAACGACGCGAGATCGACCTGTTCACCGTGCTGGTCGAGCAGCGAGACCTTTGGCGCCTTGGCGCCTACCTCAGGAGTGACGAGATCAGCCATGGCCGCAACCTAGTGCCAAATGGAAGGGGGCTATCCTGATGGAGCGTGCCGCATCACGGCACACGCTCTCACTTGGCAGCGGGCTTCTCACCCTTGGCGATGGCCTTGATCGTGGCGCCGGCGCTGAACTTCACGGCCTTCGTCTCACCGACCTTGATCTGCTCGCCGGTCTGCGGATTGCGGACCGTGCGCGGGCCGCGGATGACCTGCTCGACCTTGAGCCAACCCGGAATCGTAAGCGCCTCTTTGCCCTTCGACACGACCTGACCGATGATGTCGAAAAACGCTCCGAGCACGGCGTCAACATCTTTCTTGGAGATCTCGGTGCGGACGGAGATGGTCTCGACGAGTTCGGTCTTGTTCATGGTGGCTTCTCCAAGGAGTCGTAGTTACAACGGTGTAACCCTAACGGGCTTCGCCCCCGTTTGTCAGCGAAAACCCCCATTTTTGAGGGTTTTCGCATCACATCGCGTCGAGCGCGGCGCGGAACTCGCCGACGAGGCTGCCGACGCCTTCGGGCGTGCCGTCGCTCAGCATCCTCCGAACGATCGCGGAACCGACGACCACGCCGTCGGCCACGCTGCACACTTCGACCGCCTGCTCGGGTGATCCGATGCCGACGCCGATGAGCACCGGAGTGTCGGTGACCGCCTTCAGCCGCGTCGCGATGTCGATCGCGCTCGAGGCCAGGGTGTCGCGCTCGCCGGTGATGCCGAGGAGTCCCACTCCATAGACGAACCCACGAGCGCGAGCGCACACGAGGGGCAGACGTTCGGGTGGCGCCGTCGGCGCAGCGAGCATCACCGTCTCGATACCGGCCGCGTCGGCAGCCGCGCACCAGTCGCCCGACTCCTCGAGTGGCAGATCGGGAAGGATCGCCGCGCACACACCGACATCGACCGCGGTGTGCGCGAACCGCTCGAGCCCGAAGCGAAACACGAGGTTGTAGTAGGTCATGACGGCGACCGGCACGCCGGCGTCGAGCCGTTCGAGCCCCGCGAGGATGCTCACCGGCGTGGCACCCGCGGCGAGGGCTCGCTCGGAGGCCTCCTGGATCACGGGGCCGTCCATCACCGGATCGGAGAACGGAATGCCGACCTCGATCGCGTCCGCGCCGGCATCGGCCGCTGCCCGGATCATGTCGCGCCACTCCCCCAACCCGCCCGTCAGATACGCGACCAGCGACTTGCCGCCGCGATCGCGTCGAGATCGCAGCGCAATTTCGAGTGCCCCGCTCATGGCGCGAGGATCTCCATCATCTGGGCCACGTCCTTGTCACCGCGGCCCGAGAGGTTGACGAGCACCGACTGACCCGCGAGCGATCGGCGCGCGCGCATCAACCATGCGATCGCATGCGCCGACTCGAGCGCGGGGATGATCCCTTCGAGCCGGCTGAGCGTCTGGAACGCCTCGATGACTTCGGCATCGGTCACCGGGTGGTACTCGGCGCGGCCGATCGCAGAGAGGTTCGCGTGCTCCGGTCCGACCCCGGGATAGTCGAGGCCGGCTGAGATCGACTGCGCCTCCTCGACCTGACCGAACTCGTCCTGCAGCAGGTACGACTTCATGCCGTGGACGATGCCCGGCACGCCGTGGCCGACCGCCGCGCCACCAGCGGGTTCGACGCCCACGAGACGCGCGTTGGTGTCGGCGAAACCGCTGAAGATGCCGGCGGCGTTCGAACCACCGCCGACGCAGGCGACGACGACGTCGGGCGCGCCGCCGAGTCGCTCCTGACACTGGGCGAGTGCCTCGATGCCGATGACTCGTTGAAATTCGCGCACCATCCAGGGATACGGGTGCGGGCCCATGACCGAACCGAGGCAGTAGTGCGTCGCCCCGACCGTCGCGACCCAGTCGCGCATCGCCTCGTTCACCGCGTCCTTCAGCGTCTGGCTGCCCGAACTCGCCGGTCGCACCTCTGCGCCGAGCAGCCGCATGCGGAACACGTTGAGCTCTTGGCGCGCCATGTCGACGTCACCCATGTACACGCAGCACTCCATGCCGAACAGCGCTGCTGCCGTTGCCGTGGCCACGCCGTGCTGACCGGCACCCGTCTCGGCGACGAGACGCGTCTTGCCCATCCGCCGGGCGAGCAGCGCCTGACCGAGCACGTTGTTGATCTTGTGCGAACCGGTGTGGTTGAGGTCTTCGCGTTTCAGCAGCACTCGCATGCCCAGCTCCGCGCCGAGCCGATGACACTCGGTCAGCGGCGACGGTCGGCCGGCGTAGTCGCGGAGCAGATCGTCGAGTTCGGTTCGAAACGCCGGGTCGGCCCACGCCTCGCGGAACGCCGCCTCGAGCTGTTGGCATGCAGGCACCAGGGTCTCGGGCACGAAGCGGCCGCCGAAGTCGCCGAAGCGACCCTCGGGTGAGGGATCCCCCATCACCGAATCTGCGCCCGTCACAGGTCGCCCGACTCCATCCAGTCGAAGGCCTCGGGGCCGTCGGACGCGTAGTCGGGTCGTTCGGCCGACCGTGCCGCACGGATGAACGCCTGCACGAGTCGCGGATCCTTCCGGCCCGGCTCGGCCTCGACGCCGGATGACACGTCGACGCCCCACGGTTCGACGCGCTGCACCGCATCGGCGACGTTCGCAGGAGTCAGCCCGCCCGCGAGGATGAGTCGGCGGTTGTCGGGCACCGCGTCGATCAGGCTCCAGTCGAAGGTTTGACCGCTGCCCGGGCTCGCCGCGTCGAGCAACATCGCGTCGGCGCCGTACTCGTCGAAGCGATCGATCGCCGAAGCGCCCGCTGGGAACGCGACGATGAGGGTCTGCACCTTCGGGCGGATCTCGGCGGCCATCGGCGGCGTCTCGTGCCCGTGCAACTGGGCGCCGCGAAGGCCCGCTTCGAGCACGGTGTCGATCACATAGCTCGGCGCATGGTCGCGGAACACGCCGATGGTGAGGATCTCGGGCGGCAGGCGGCGGGTGATGTCGCGCACCGTGCCGACGCTGACCTGGCGGGAGCTCGCGGCGAACACGAAGCCCACGGCATCGGCACCGAGGGCGACCGCCATCAGTGCGTCCTCCTCGTTGGTGATGCCGCAGATCTTGACCCACATGGCACCGAAACTACCGGAGCGCCGGCGTCATCCCGTGCCAATTGCCGGCTGCCCTCCCGAGCGAATTGGCCGTGTCAGGCCCCAGCGACGCGCAGGGCGTCGACCGCGGCTGCCGGATCGCCCGAGGTCACCAGGTGCTCGCCCACCAGCACGGCGTCATAGCCCGCCGCGGCCAGCGCCTCGGCATCGGACGCGTCACGAACTCCCGATTCGGCGACCTTCACCGCTGTGGCGGGGATCGCCGCTGCGACACGCACCGCTCGCTGCTGATCGACCTCGAACGTCACGAGGTCGCGCTGGTTCACGCCGATCAGATCACCCCGCGTCGCCTTGAGCGCCCGCTCGATCTCGGCCTCGTCGTGCGTCTCGACCAACGCGTCGAGTCCGAGTTCGGCAGCGAGATCCGAGAAGTCGCGGAGCTCGGCATCATCGAGCGCCGCCACGATCAGCAGCACACAATCGGCACCCATCAAGCGTGCATCGACGACATCGTTCGGACCGACGGTGAAGTCTTTTCGGATCACCGGCAGCGACACCGCCGAGCGGGCCGCCGCCAGATCTTCCGGCGAGCCCCCGAAGTGCGGCGCATCGGTCAGCACCGACAGGCATGCGGCGCCGCCGTCGCGGTATTCGCGAGCGAGTGCGGCCGGATCGAGACCGACTGCCAGATCGCCTTTCGACGGCGATCGACGCTTGACCTCGGCGATCACCGAGAGGCGGTCACCGCCGAGCAGGGCGGCGCGAAAGCCCCTCGTCGGCTCGAGATCGCCGCATCGCTCGACGAGCGCGTCGGTCCGTCGGGCGTCGTCGTGCACGCGCTCGCGATGCGCCGAGAGAATGCGGTCGAGGTAGGTCGCCATGCGAGATGCACGGTATCGCGAGGCGCTTCGCTCGCTCAGCGGCGTTCATTGGCCGAGGCCTTGCCCATCGCCACCATCGGGGCCACCACGAACGACACGCACCCGAGCAGGCCGAGCACGACCGCCGCGGCCAACAGTGGGGCAGCCGAGATCACCACGCCGAGGATGCCGAGCAGCAGTGCGCCCGAGAAGATCGAGACGGGCAGGAACTTCATCGCCATCGACGGCGCTGTCGCAGGGTCGAAGACGTCGGGTTCGTAACGCCACGAGTCATCGTCGTCCTCCGAGTCGAACGGCACGAACGGCCGGTCGTCGATCGGATTGACCGTGAATCCCCGTGTCGCGGAGGTCGTCGGGGTCGACGAACCGGACTCGGCCGTGTCGTCGAGACGCCGGCGGGCTTCCGGGTCGCTGAGGACCGCCCAGGCCTGGTTGATCTCGCGCATCCGCTCGTCGCCCGCCGGTCCCGCGACGTCGGGGTGGTTGCGTCGGGCGGCGTTCAGGTAGGCGCGTCGGATCTCCGCGATCTCCGCGTCGGGACGGACCCGGAGCACCTCGTACGGCGTCGCCACGTGCCCAGAGTAGGACGAGTGGTTCGCACCACTCCGCTCGAATCGACAAGGTGGCTGCTATCAATGAGGCAGTGAGCACAGACACGGTGATCGTGGTGGTCGAGGACGACGCCAACATCGCCGACCTGCTCGACCTCTACCTGCGCCGCGAGGGCTACAAGGTCTACCTGTGCGCCGATGGCGAGAGCGGCCTGCGCACGATCGCCGAACGGTCGCCCCGCCTCGTCATTCTCGACGTCGGCCTGCCCGGCGACATCGACGGACTCGAGGTGTGCCGACGACTCCGCGCCGACAACGCGTCGGTCGCGGTACTGATGCTCACGGCGCGAGACGCCGAGATCGATCGCGTGCTCGGACTCGAGATGGGAGCCGACGACTACGTGACCAAGCCGTTCTCGCCTCGCGAGATCGTCGCGCGGGTCAAGGCGATCCTTCGTCGCACGACGGCGCCCGTCGCCGCGGGTCCCGCGGCAGCCGCAGTTCGGTCGGTCGGCAACATCGAGGTCGACACCGGACGTCGCGAAGCCCGCGTCGACGGTACGCCGGTTGCGCTGGCCACGCGCGAGTTCGACCTGCTGGCCTTCCTGGTCGACAACCACGGTCTCGCGCTCAGTCGACAGCAGCTCCTCGACGGCGTCTGGGGCGAGGGCTGGTACGGCGACGAGCGCACCGTCGACGTGCACGTCCGTCAGCTACGCAAGAAGCTCGGCGACGGGTTTCCGCTCGCCACCGTCTGGGGAGTCGGCTACCGCCTTGACTGACGACGGCCCGACTGACGACCGAGCGTCGCGGTGAGCCGCCGCATCACCGGGGCCATCATCGGCACGGTCGTCGCCAGCCTCATCCTGGTGTGGACCGGGACGTTCCTCTTCGCCCGTGTCGCGATCCGCAACGCATCCCTCCAACGCCTCGAGCGCCAGGCGGTCGGCCTGTCGGATCTCCTCCCGGCCTCGGCGGTGACGCCGCCGGTGGGCGTGCCGGACCCGCTCCGCGAATCGACGAAGGCCAAGCTCGCGACGATCCTCGAGGCGTCCGGTGTCACCGAATTCGTGATCTCGGCGAACGGCGTCGTGATCGGCGAACGACCATCATTCATACCTGCCGGCCGGCTCGATCTCGACGCGCTGCGCAACGAACGGTCGATCAGCGGTGTCACGCGAGGTCGCCTCTGGGCGGCCGCCGGGCGGCGCGGGGCCCTTGGCATCACCATCGTCGCGGCGATCTCAGCCGCTCAGGAACCGTTCTTCGGCCCGACCCTGCGGTGGTTCACAGTCTTCGCGATCATCGCCGTGGCCGCCGCGCTCATCGTGTCGGCCTGGCTCGGCCGACGCCTCAGCCGACCGGTGATGGCCGCTGTCGCCACGACCCGGCGCATCGCGGGAGGCGACCTCTCCGCCCGCCTCGACCAAGACGGCCCGAGCGCGCCCGGCGACGAACTGGCCGCGCTCGGCCGATCGATCAATGCGATGGCGGCAGAGCTCGAACGATCGCACGGCCTCGAGCGCCAGTTCCTGATGTCGATCACCCATGACCTGCGCACGCCACTGACGTCGATCCACGGCTACGCCGAGGCGATCGTCGACGACGTCGCCTCGTCGCCGCGTGACGCCGCCGCGATCATCGTCACCGAGGCCGGTCGCCTCGAACGACTCATCGACGATCTGCTCGACCTCGCCAAGCTCGACCAGCAGCAGTTCACGTTGCGCGCTGTCGAGACGAACCTCGTGCCCATCATCGAATCCGCCGCGCAGTCGATCGAGACGCAGTGCGCGGCCGCGGGACTGGTCCTCCACGTCGACGCACCCGATGACGCCACCGTGCTCGTCGACGTCGACCGACTCGCGCAGGTCATCGGCAACCTCAGCGCGAACGCGATCAAGTACGCGCGCACCGCGGTGTGGATCCGCACGCGAGATCGCGGGGCGGGAATCGACATCGAGGTCGCTGACGACGGCAACGGAATTCCGCCCGCCGATCTGAGCCATGTGTTCAAACGGCTCTACCAGGCCACCAACGCGCCCGAGCGCCGCGAGTCGGGCTCGGGGCTCGGTCTGGCGATCGTGAAGGAACTCGCCGAGGCGATGGGCGGCACCGTCGCCGTGGCGAGCACGCAGGGAACGGGCACGACGTTCACCGTGCGCCTACCCCGCCGGTAGGGCCTCGACCGTCGCGGGCTCGCCGCCGACCGTCACGGCGTCACCGACCTCGACCGAGCGTCGCAGGAATGCGAGCGCGTCGAGATTCGCAACGCTCGTGACGGCACCGACGACCTCACCGCCGGCCATCACCTCTGCGCCGACGGTGGTCACGCCGTGCGCGATCCGCAGCAACCGCAGCTTGCGAGGCGTGTTCGAACCGCGTGAGTCGACGCGCGCGACGAGTTCCTGTCCGACGAAGCATCCCTTGGTGAACGACACCGAGTGATCGATGAGCCACTGCCCCGCCTCCGCGGGGATCGTCGACTCGTCGAGTTCCGCGCCGAGGCGGGGAATGCCGGCGCGGATGCGGAGGCGCTCGAACGCGCGCTTCGGTCCGCCATCGAGGGCGACCCCGCTCGGAACCTCGACTGCGGGCCCGAGCAGATCGACACCGGGGGTCAGTGGCCAGTCGACCGGCGCGACGATCGCGGCAGATGACGTGTCGAGCGAGTCGAGCGCGGCCCCGCCATCGTCGTCGAGCGCGCGGATCGCGAGACAGCGCCAACCATCGACCGTTTCGAACTGGCAGTCGACGCGGAGCTTGAAACGTTGGAGTCGCGTGAGCATGGCCGCCCCGTGTCCTGCCTCGACGTCGAGCAGGAACTCGGCCTCGGCGACTCGGGAGACACGGACGAACGACTCGACCTTGCCCTGGGGTTGCAACACCAGCGACCAGCGCGACGCGCCGACGGCGATGCCGACCACGTCTTGGCTCAGCTGGCCCTGCAGGAACGTCGCGGCATCGGGGCCCGAGCACGCGACCACGTCACGTTCGATCCAGGCGGCGACGAGGGTTCCCATGCCGCGAAGTCTCCCATGTCGGTTCTGGTCGACGGACAGAGCGGTCGACGGACAGAGCCGGCGCCGGTACGGTTCGAGCGATGGGGAACGGTCGTCGGCGTGCGGCACTGGCTGCTGCGGGAGTCGTGATGATGGCAGCCGCCGCATGCGCGCCCGCCGGCGGACCCCAGGGCCCGGGACCGTGGACGTGGACCGAGACCCGTCTCGACCTCCCCGAACGGAGTCAGGGCCTCGCGACCGATCCGACGCTGCCCGTCCCCGGCGACACCTGGTACTCGTCGCAGTTCACGCTGGAGCGGGCTACGACCGACGGCTCCTCACTCGGACTGACCATCTCGCTTCCGCTGGACGCGATCGTGCAGTGGAAGTTCTCGCACACGGGCGACATCGACGCTTTCGGCGGCAACGTCATCGTTCCATGGGAGAACAAGCAACTCGGCCCGTCGGATCCGCCGGCCAAGGCATGGGGCGTCTACGACGGGCGCTCGCTCGAACTCCGCGGCTGGGCCAAGCACGTGCTCGTTGCCGGCGAGACGAACGACAATCCGTGGGTCGCCATCTCGCCGGACGGCAAGTGGATCGTCAGTGGCAAGTACGCGCCGCTCGAGCGCCTCGAGGTGTTCCCGGTCCCGACCGCGCCGTTCGCCGACTTGCCGCTGTCGAGCGTCGTACCGCTCGACATTCCCGGCTACGACATCCAGGGGTGCGACTTCGCCTCCTCCACGCAGTTGGTCTGCGCCTCGAACGACGAGGCATCGGGCAAGCAGGTGTTCACCCTCGACCTCGACGCGCCGATCGGCGCTGGCGCGTCGCAGGCAACCCTGACGTACCGCGGATCGTTGCCACAGGCGCCGCCGCTGCTCGGCGCGTCGGCCGGGTGCCCCACGAGCGGTGAAGTCGAGGGCATCGACGCCCAGGCCGTCCCCGGACGGGGCACGGTCGTGCGAGTCCTGGTGATCGACAAGTGTGTGCTCGTCGTCCACGAGTACGAGCACCTCATTCAATAATGAGCATCGAGGAGTGAGCATCGACGGGTGAAGCATCGTCGACGTCTGTACATCGCAGGAGGGGTGCTGCTCACACTTGCCGTCCTGTCCGCGTTGGTCTGGTTCGTCTGGCTCCCAGGCTGGAGGCCCGACCGCGATGCGGGCGAGCGGTACGGCATCGACGTGTCGGCGCACCAGGGATCGATCGACTGGAAGCGCGTGTCGAAGGACGGGATCGACTTCGCGTACCTGAAGGCGACCGAGGGGCGTGACTTCAGCGACAAACACTTCGGCTCGAACTGGCAGGAAGCCTCCGAAGCCGGCCTGCAGCGAGGCGCCTACCACTACTTCACCCTCTGCTCGACGGGATCCGACCAGGCCCGCCACTTCCTCGAGGTCGCGCCCCCCGAACCCTCAGCACTGCCGCCGGCGGTCGACCTCGAAGCCCTCACGGGCTCATGCAATCCGACCCGAGCGACGGTCGAACGCGAGATCCACGAGTTCCTCGCATTGGTCGAACGATCATGGGGCCGTGGTGCCGTGCTCTACGTATCAGGCGACTTCGAAGATCGGTTCCCGATACGCGACGAGCCCGACCGGGCGCGGTGGCAACCGCACTTGCTGTTGCGACCCGGCGACTCGCGATGGGTCATGTGGCAGGCGAGTTCGTTCGCGCACATCGACGGCATCTCGGGCAGCGTCGACCTCGACGTTCGAAGTGTGCGGTGGCGCGACGACGGCCTGCGACACGATCACGCGATTTCAGGCTGAGGGTGACCGGCGCTGATCCCACATCGTGGACGCCCGCTCGATGACGAACACCACGGCAAACCCGCAGAGGATGCCGAGGGGCCAGCCAACCAGCACGTCGGTCGGCCAGTGTGCGCCGAGATACACCATGACGACGCCGATACCGACCACGGCCAACGCCGCGGCGACCGCCGCCGGCTTCCACCATCGGCTCCCCGAGCCGCGCGTCGATGTCAGCAGCGCGACGGCGGCGGCAACCGTGAACATCGCGTGGGTCGACGGCATCGCGTATCCATTGACGGCGATGAGCGATGAGTCCCACGGTGGTCGCGGGCGCTGGATGATCAGCTTGAGCACATTACCCAAGACGACCGCGATCGCTGCGGCGCCGACGGTGGCGGCGACCGGCTTCCAGTTCCTCGACCAGAACACGTAGCCGACGACCACGACTGCGACGATCGCGACGAACACCTTGTTCTCGGCCGTCGCCATCATGTGCCGGGCAAAGCGATCGAACACCGCGACGCGGTGCTCGGCGACGAACCTCATGATCCGGCCGTCCATCAGGACGACGGCGGAGTGCCGCGGCGCTGCGCGGTCATTCGCTCGGCGGGACGTACCGCCGCGAGCAACGCCCGCGCCTTGTTGCGCGTCTCGAGCTCTTCGTCGGCGGGCACCGAGTCGGCCACGACGCCGGCTCCCGCCTGCACGCTCGCCCGCCGCGGACCACCGCCGGCCGGTTGGTTCTCGACGATCATCGTGCGGATCGCGATGGCCGTATCGATGTTGCCGGAGAAGTCGAGGTAGCCGACGACCCCTGCGTAGGGACCCCGTTTGGTCGGCTCGAGTTCGTCGATGATCTCCATCGCCCTGACTTTCGGAGCGCCCGACACGGTGCCGGCCGGCAGCGTGGCCCGCAGCACGTCGATCGGCGTGCGCCCCTCTGCCAGCTCACCCGAGACCTGCGAGGTGAGGTGCATCACGTGACTGAACCGCTCGAGCGTCATCAGCTCGTCGACCTGCTCGGTGCCGAAGCGCACGACCCGACCCACGTCGTTGCGGGCGAGGTCGACCAGCATGATGTGCTCGGCGCGCTCCTTCGGATGTTCAGCAAGCTCCGCGGCCAGCTTGCGGTCGTGCTCGTCGGTCGTGCCACGAAAGCGCGTGCCGGCGATCGGGCGCGAGATGACGCGTCCGTCGAGCAGCTGCACCATCGGCTCGGGCGAGCACCCGACCACGCACAGCTCCGGCTCGCGCACGAAGTACATGTAGGGCGACGGATTGATCTGGCGCAGGACGCGGTAGACGTCGAACGGATCGGCGTCGAGTTCGAAGTCGAACCGCTGGGCGAGCACGACCTGGAAGACGTCGCCTGCCCGGATGTACTCCTTCGCCTCCTCGACCGCGGCCTCGTACTGGCCCTTCGACATCGACGAGTGCACCTCGGGGAGTTCCTCCTCGAGCGAGGGCGGGTCGACCATCGGTTCGTCGATCGGCGTCGCTCCGTCGCGCGCCATCTGATCGAGGCGTCGCACGGCGTCGTCGAACAGTCCGTCGAGCGTCGCGTCGTCAGGCGCGACCCCGTCGTGACCGCGCGGCACGTAGACGTTCGCGATGAGGATCGCGCGTTGCGACCAGTGGTCGATCGCCACGAGATCACCGATCAGCGACAGCACCGCATCGGGCCAGCCCATGTCGTCGTGAGGAATCTCGCCGAGCCGCTCGACCTCGCGCACCACGTCGTAGCCGAGGTAGCCGACGAGCCCCGAGTGCAGAGGCGGCAGCGAGTCGTCGCTCGTACTCGTGAGCTGACCGAGCAGGGCCTCGACCGCCGCGAGGATGCCCGCGTCGAGCGGCACGCCGTCCGGCAACGAGCCCTCGACCTCGATCTTGTCGCCTCGACTCACGAGTCGCGCCTGCGCGTTGCGGCCCACGAACGACCAGCGACTCCAGCGGCCGCCGTGGTCGACCGACTCGAGCAGGAATCCGGGCGCGTCACCGCACAGACGACCGAAGACGGCGACCGGTGTCACCTGGTCGGCAAGCAGTTCGCGGCACACCGGCACCACGGAGTGCCGGCGGCACTCGGCGATGAACGCGGCGCGATCAGGCGTCAGCATGCGACTGGGGCGCGGCTGCGTCGCCGCCGAACGCCCGGTAGAAGCACGAGTACGCGCCGGTGTGGCAGGCACCCTTGCCCTCCTGTTCGACCAGGAACAGGAGCGTGTCGCCGTCGCAGTCGTAGAAGGCCTCGCGGATGAACTGGCGGTCGCCCGACGTGTCGCCCTTGCGCCACACCTCCTGGCGCGACCGCGACCAGAACACGGTGCGGCCCTGCTCGAGGCTCATCCGCAGCGTCTCGGCGTTCATCCACGCCATCATCAGGACCGCCCGACTCGACACGTCCTGCACGATCGCGGCGACGAGTCCGGCGTCGTCGAACTTCACCACGTCGAGTTCGCCGTCGAGCGCGACGATCGGGGTCACATCTGGCATGGCTGATTCTCCGTCACAGGTACAGGCCGGTGCTGCCGATTTCGAGTCGCTCCGCGGCGACCGCGTGCACATCGCGCTCACGGAGGATGATGTAGGTGTCGCCCGAGACCTCGACTTCGTAGAGATCCTCCGGGTTGAACAGCACCTGGTCACCGACCTCGATGTTGCGCACGTTCGGTCCCGCGGCCTTCACCTCGGCCCAGCTCAAACGCTTGCCGATCTGCGCGGTCGCGGGGATGAGGATGCCACCGCCCGACCGGCGCTCGCCCTCGGCGGTCTCGATGTGGACGAGGAGCCGATCCTGCAGCATCTTGATCGGCAGCTTGTCGTTGCGGCCCATCGGCTTCTTCGGAGTCCTCTGGGGCGTCGTGTCGCTCATGGTCGCAGTCGGGCTTCGCCCGCGGGTCGGCTCTCTCGATGGAGCCTGCCGCCTGACGGCGCAGGCTCGGTGGGACCAAAACGCTACACCGGCCGCACAGTGACGCCCGCGGCCGTCAGCACGGCCTTCGCCTCGGCGACCGTGAAAGTGCCGAAGTGGAAGATCGAGGCCGCCAGGACCGCGTCGGCCCCGCCGTCGATCACGCCGCGCACGAGGTGGTCGAGCGTGCCGACGCCGCCAGACGCAATGAGCGGGACGGGAACAGCATCACTCACGGCCCGCGTCAGCTCGAGGTCGAAGCCGTCCTTGGTGCCGTCACGATCCATCGAGGTGAGCAGGATCTCGCCCGCCCCCAACTCGACCGCACGCTTCGCCCACTCGACGACATCCATCCCCGTCGGCGTTCGCCCCCCATGAATGAAAACCTCGAAAATGCTCCGAGAGCCTGGGTCAGCTGCGATCTCGTCTGCGGTCCTTTCGCCGCCTTCGGCGGATCCAAATTCGCGCCCAACTCGGCGGTGCGCATCGATGGCCACGACCACGCACTGGTTGCCGAACTCGGTCGCGACCTCGGTGATCAGCTCGGGTCGGTCGACCGCGGCCGTGTTGAGCGAGATCTTGTCGGCACCGGCCCGCAACAACTTGCGCGCATCGTCGACCGACCGGATCCCGCCGCCGACCGTGAAGGGGATGAACACCTGCTCGGCGACGTGAGCGACCATGTCGATCGTCGTCTCGCGCGCGTCGGAGCTCGCCGTGATGTCGAGGAAAACCAGCTCGTCGGCCCCCTCCGCGTCGTAACGTGCGGCCAGCTCGACCGGATCGCCGGCGTCGACGAGATCGACGAAGTTCACGCCCTTCACGACCCGGCCGGCGTCGACGTCGAGGCACGGAACGACACGGATGGTCCTCACCGGCGCGCCTCGGAACGGGCCAGCGCCTCGGTCAGCGTGAACGCGCCTTCGTACAGCGCCCGACCCATGATCGCCCCCGCGAGTCGGCGTCCGTCGACGACGAGATCGTCGAGCTGGCGGAGATGCGCGACCGTGCCGACCCCACCCGACGCGATCACGTCGACGTCGGTTGCCGCGAGCACTGCGGAGAGCTGGTCGATCGACGGCCCCTCGAGGGTGCCGTCACGAGCGATCTCGGTCACGACGAACGCGGCCACTCCGGCGTCGGCGAAGCGGCAGGCGACGTCGACCAGATCGAGACCCGAGGACACCTCCCAGCCGTGCGCCGCGAGATCGGTGCCGCGGGCGTCGAGCCCCACGGCGACGGGCTGGCGTGCGGCCACCAGAGTGACCAACTCGGGGCGTTCGAGCGCCGCTGTGCCGATCACGACCCGAGCGACGCCGGCATCCGCGAGCGCGGCGGCCGCAGCCTCGTCACGCACTCCCCCGCCGCTCTGCACCGGCACATCGACGGCCTCGCAGATCGCCGCGATCACCGAGCGGTTGCGGGGTTCACCGGTGCGAGCCGCGTCGAGGTCGACCACGTGGATCCACGGCGCGCCGGCCTCGGCGAACGCCCGCGCCTGGCCGACGGGATCGTCGCCGTAATGAGTTTCTCGGTCGTAGTCGCCCTGGTAGAGGCGCACACACCGTCCGTCGCGCAGGTCGATGGCCGGATAGAGATCGATGCCGCTCATCGAGCGCTCCATCGAACGAAGTTGGCGAGGATCGCGAGCCCCGAGATGCCCGACTTCTCGGGGTGGAACTGGGTGGCCCACACGTTCTCGCGGGCGACGGCAGCCACGACGTCGATGCCGTAGTCGCACGTCGCGACGACCTCGTTGCCCGCTTCGGCCGCATACGAATGCACGAAGTAGACCCAGGCGTCGTCGAGGCCGAGGAACATCGGGTGGTCGGCGACGGTGGGTTGCAGGAGGTTCCACTGCATCTGCGGACGTTTGACACCGGCGGGTAACAGCCTGATCGTGCGGTCGAACACGCCGAGTCCGCTCACGCCGGGGTTCTCGTCGGATCCCGAGTAGAGCATCTGCATCCCGACGCACACTCCGAGGAACGGACGACCCGCGTCGATGGCGCCGAGCGCGGCTCGGTCGAGCCCCGACCGGCGCAGCGCGTCCATGCACGCCCCGAACGCGCCGACCCCGGGGAGCACGACCGCATCAGCGGCCTCGATCTCGTCGAGGTCCGCCGTCAGCCGCGCGTCGGCGCCGACGCGCTCGAGCGCTTTCTGGGCGGAACGAAGGTTGCCGATGCCGTAGTCGAGTACGGCGATCTTCACGACGACCTCACGGGCACGACCTCACAACTGGCCCTTGGTCGACGGCACCGCCGTCCCCTCGATGCGCACCGCGTCGCGCAGACAGCGAGCGACGCCCTTGAACGTCGCCTCGATGATGTGGTGCGTGTTGACACCCCGGCGCCGCGTCACGTGCAGCGTGATCGCTGCCGCGTCGGCGAACGACCGGAAGAAGTGCTCGGCCATCTCGGGATTGAACGGCGGGTCACCGAGTGGCAAGACCTCGCCGAACGTCGACTCGTAGACCATGAACGGGCGACCCGAGAGATCGAGCGCGACCTCGACGAGCGCTTCGTCGAGCGGGAACGAACCGGACGCGAATCGCCGCACGCCGGCCTTGTCGCCGAGCGCCTCGCGGAACGTCTCACCGAGCAGGATGCCGACGTCTTCGATCGTGTGGTGGCCGTCGACGTGCAGGTCGCCCACGGCGCGGACTTCGAGATCGAACCCGCCGTGGCGGCCCAACTGGTCGAGCATGTGGTCGAAGAACGGCAGACCGGTCGAGATCTCGGTCGCGCCCGAGCCATCGACGTCGAGCGTGACCTCGATGTCGGTCTCCTTCGTGGTGCGCTTCCGCGTGGCCGTGCGGGTGGTCATGATTCCTCCAGGGTGGCGGTCAGGGCCGCGACGAAGGTGTCGTTCTCGGATCGGTTGCCGACCGTCACTCTCAGACAGCCGTCGAGACCCGGCCAACTCGCGCAGTTGCGGATGAGTACCGATCGCTCGAGCATCGCGGCCCAGACCTCGTCGCCCGATCGCCGCCGCGGACGGAACAGGATGAAGTTCGCTCCCGATGGCCACTGATCGACATCGAGCGCGTCGAGTGCGGCCACGAGGCGGCCGCGTTCCTCGACCAGCCCGGCGACACGCAGGAGCATCTCGTCGACGTAGTCGAGGGCGACGGTTCCTTCGATCTGCTTGGCGGTGTCGAGGTGGTAGGGCAACACGACCTTCTCGAGCTGTTCGACCACCCATTCGGGGCCGATCAGATAGCCGAGGCGGGCGGCCGCCATCGACCACGTCTTGGAGAAGGTCCGCGTCACGACCAGAGGGGTGTCGTCGCTCACGAGCGACAGTGCCGACCAGGGCGCGAACTGTCCGTAGGCCTCGTCGACGACCAACAGACCACCGACGTCGACGACCGCCGCGAGGAGCGCCCGAATCGTCTCGGGGGGTTCGACCATGCCGGTCGGATTGTTCGGCGAACAGAGGAACACGATCGCCGGGCCTTCGGCCGCGATCAGCGCGACCGCGTTGTCGACGTCGACGGCGAACCCGTCGGTACGGTCGCCTGACACCACCCGTGTGCCGCAGACGCGCGCGATGTGCGAGTGCAGCGCATACGTCGGCTCGAAGGTGAGGACCGTCCGCCCCGCGCCGCCGTAGGCGAGC
>JAYTFP010000354.1:0-3601 GCA_043734285.1 Acidimicrobiaceae bacterium | reverse complement strand
GCCGCGACATCGCCGATCGACTCGTCGCACCGCTCCTGGATCTCGTCGATCGAAAGTGGCCCGAGCACCCGCAACAGGTCGTGCAGTTCGTCGTCGCTGCGCGCGCGGCGCCCCGGCGCACGCCGCTGGAGTTCGGACTCGACGAGTTCGAGCACGTCGGTATCGAGCAGCGAACGGAGCTCTTCGGTGCCGAGGAGGTCGCGGAGCAGATTGCGGTCGAGCGCGAGTGCGGCCGACCGACGTTCGGCCAGCGGCGCGTCACCCTCGTACATGAACTGCGCGATCCAGTTGAACATCAACGCGGCGGCGAACGGAGAGGCCGAGTTGGTGTCGACCTGCACGACGCGGATGCGGCGATCGCGGATCTGGGTCATCACGTCGACGAGCGCCGGAAGGTCGAACACGTCGTTGATGCACTCACGCGTGGCTTCGAGGAGGATCGGAAAGGTCGGGTACTTCGATGCCACCGCAAGCAGCGAGCCCGCGCGTTGGCGCTGCTGCCACAACGGCGTGCGCTGGTCGACCCGCCGGCGCGGCAGAAGGAGCGCCCGAGCCGCAGCCTCGCGGAAGCGCGAGACGAACATCGACGAGTCGGGCACCGTCGAGACGACGATGTCGCTGATCTCATCGGGGTCGATGCAGATGTCGGCGAGGTCGAGCTGATCGTCGGACTCGGGAAGGCGGAAGATGATCCCGTCGTCGCTCCACATGATCTCGACGTCGGTCGCGCCGGCCTGTTCGAGCCGTTGGCGAATGGCGATGCCCCACGGCGCGTGGACGCGGGCGCCGAACGGCGTGAGCACGCAGACGCGCCAGTCGCCGATCTCGTCGAGGAACCGCTCGACGACGATCGTGCGGTCATCGGGCACGACGCCGGTGGCCTCGGCCTGTTCGTCGAGGAACCCGAGCAGGTTGGTCGCCGCCCAGTCATCGAGGCAGTGCTCGTCGCGCAGCTCGCCCATTGCCTGCGCCACGGGCAGCGTGCGGATGCGGCGGACGAACTCGCCGACGGCCCGGCCGAGCTCGATGGGCCGACCCGGCCCGTCGCCGTGCCAGAACGGCATCTTGCCGGGTAGCCCGGGCGCCGGCGTGACGATGACCCGTTCGAAGGTGATGTCCTCGATGCGCCATGTGGTCGCGCCGAGCAGGAACGTCTCGCCGACGCGACTTTCGTAGACCATCTCCTCGTCGAGCTCGCCGACACGCGCGCCGTCGGGCAGGAACACACCGAACAGGCCGCGGTCGGGGATGGTGCCGGCATTGGTGACCGCCAGGCGCTGTGCGCCGGCACGCCCGCGGATCGTGTCGGTCGTGCGGTCCCACACGATGCGGGGTCGCAGCTCGCTGAACTCTTCGGAGGGATAGCGGCCGTCGAGCAGGTCGAGGACCGAGGTGAATACGTCGGCGGAGACGTCACTGAACGGCGCGGATGACCGGATCATCGCGAGCAGGTCAGCGCGCGACCACTCGTCGAGCGCACTCGCAGCGACGATCTGTTGGGCCATCACGTCGAGCGGATTGCGCACGAATCGGGTGGTCTCGATCAGACCCTCGCGCATCCGTCGTACGACCACCGCCGTCTCGACGAGGTCGGACCGGTGCTTGGGGAAGAACCGACCGCGGCTCGGCGCGCCGACCTGGTGGCCGGCGCGACCCACCCGTTGCAAGCCGCGCGCCACCGCGCCCGGTGACTCGACCTGGATGACCAGATCGACCGCCCCCATGTCGATGCCGAGTTCGAGCGAACTCGTCGCCACAAGTCCCTTGAGTCGTCCCGACTTGAGGTCGTCCTCGATCGTGAGTCGCTGGATGCGGCTCAGCGATCCGTGGTGGGCGCGCACCAACTCCTCGCCGACCACGGGCGAACGTCCGTCGTTCTCGCCGCCGCGGTTGTGACCCTCGAGCGCCAACTCGTTGAGTCGGGTCGCGAGCCGCTCGGCGAGTCGCCGTGAGTTGACGAAGATGATCGTCGAACGGTGCGACTCGATGAGTTCGAGCAGACGCGGGTGGATCGACGGCCAGATGCTGCGCCGCGGCGGGCCGGGACTGTCGCCGCGGCTCGCTGTGTCGACCTCGCTCGGTGACTCGCCCAGCGCGCCCATGTCTTCGATCGGGACCACGACCTCGATCTCGAGCGTCTTGGTGACGCCCGCGTCGAGAATCGTCACGGGACGTTGTCCTGTCACCTCGCCCGTGTGGGGATCAACCACGTTGCCGCCCAGGAAGTGGGCGATCTCGGCGAGTGGTCGTTGGGTCGCCGAGAGGCCGATGCGCTGCGGCGGTGTGTCGCACACCCTGTCGAGGCGCTCGAGGCTGACGGCCAGGTGTGAGCCGCGCTTGGTCGCCGCGACCGCGTGGATCTCGTCGATGATCACCGTGTCGACGCCGCGGAGCGTGTCGCGCATCGCCGACGTCAGCATCAGGTAGAGCGACTCGGGGGTGGTGATGAGCAGGTCGGTCGGGTGGGTCAGCAGGCGCCGACGCTCGTTCGACGACGTGTCGCCGGTGCGCACCCCGACGGTCGGCTCGCGCAGCTCACCCAGGCCCAGTCGTTGCGAGGCGAGCGTGATGCCCTTGATGGGCGCGCGCAGGTTCTTGTCGACATCGACCGCGAGCGCACGCAGCGGCGAGATGTAGAGGACGCGAGTGCCACTGTCGGACGCGGTGCGCGACAAACGGTCGATCGACGCGAGGAACGCCGCGAGGGTCTTGCCGGAGCCGGTCGGAGCGCAGAGCAGCACGTGCGAGCCCTCGGCGATGGCCGGCCACGCGAGTGCCTGTGCCGCGGTCGGCGCGCCGAACGTGGTCTCGAACCAGGCGTGGGTCGGCTCGGAGAACCCGGCGAGGGCGAGCGAGCGGGTCGCGTCGTCGATCACCGGCCCCTTCGACATCGTTCCTCCTCGGTCGACCATGCCGGCCCGTCGTGCCGCCAGCCCCGTCGCCAGACGCGGACCCGACACCTAGACTGCCAGGCATGCCGCCGACCTCGAAACCGACGCGCTCGGCGAAGTCGGGCGAGTTCCATCCCGCGTTCGAGGAGTACTGCGAGACCATCTTCGAGCTCCAGGAAGATTCGCTCGATGTGATCCAGGCGAGGATCGCCGACCGGATGGAGATCTCGCGGCCCGCAGTTTCGGAGATGATCAAGCGCATGGCCGCCGAAGGCCTGATCACCGTCGACCACACCATCCAGCTCACGCCGATGGGCGTCGAACTCGCCGAACGGGTCGTACGTCGACACCGTCTGGCCGAACGACTGCTCACCGACGTGTTGGGACTCTCGTGGGCGGTCGCGCACCTCGAGGCCGGCAAGTGGGAGCACGTGATCAGTGAAGAGGTCGAGGCCGCGTTGATCCGCGTGCTCGGCGAGCCGACCACCTGCCCGCACGGCAACCCGATCCCGGGCACCGCCTATTCGGCGCCAGAGACCGTCGCGCTCGGGTGGCTGGCCGTCGGCACACCGTTCACCGTGAGCCGCATTCCCGAGGAGCTCGAATTCACGCCCGGCGTACTCGAGTTCCTCGAGCTGCACTCGCTCACTCCGGGGACCGACGGTGTCGTCACCGGTCACGAGGTCGATGGGCGCATCTCGGTCGAGATC
>JAYTFP010000353.1:0-3572 GCA_043734285.1 Acidimicrobiaceae bacterium | reverse complement strand
GCACCGTGCGAGCGGTGACCACTGCCGACATGGATCGCCTCGGCGCGCAGGTCATCCTGGCGAACGCGTACCACCTGATGCTGCGACCGGGCGTCGAGGTCGTCGAGACCCTCGGAGGACTCGGTCGCTTCGCCGACTGGAGCGGTCACACGCTGACCGACTCCGGCGGTTACCAGATCTTCTCGCTGTCGCCCGATGTCGACGACGACGGCGTGACATTTCGATCGACGTACGACGGATCGCTGCACCGGGTGACTCCCGAGGACGCGGTGCGCATCCAGGAACGGCTCGGCGCCGACATCCAGATGGTGCTCGATGTGTGCTCGCCGTTGCCGGCGACTCGCGACGACCTGCGAGTCGCCGTCGACCGCACCGCGGCGTGGGCCGAGCGGGCGCGTGGTGCGCACCGCCGGACCGACGACCAGGCGCTGTTCGGGATCGTGCAGGGCGGTACTGAGGTCGACCTCCGCGCCGAGTCGGCCGATCGCACGGTGGCACTCGACTTCGACGGCTACGCCATCGGCGGACTGTCGGTGGGCGAGAACCGTGAGTCGATGCTGGTCGCGCTCGGTGCCGCGGTCGATCGCCTGCCCGCCGATCAGCCGCGCTACCTCATGGGTCTCGGCGACCCGCTGGGGATCATCGAAGCAGTCGCCCTCGGCGTCGACATGATGGACTGCGTCCTGCCGACCCGCCTCGCACGACACGGCACGCTGCTGACGGGGGCGGGCCGGTTGAGCATCAAGCGAGCCGAGTTCGCCCGCAGCGACGAGGCGCTCGACCCGACGTGCAGGTGCGAGGTCTGCGGTCGGTACAGCCGGGGCTACCTGCGCCACCTCGCCGTGCTCGGTGAGCCGAGCGCGGCGTCGTTGCTCACGATCCACAACCTGGCATGGTTGCTCGGGTTCATGGATCGGATCCGTGCGGCGATCGTGGTCGGCGGCCTGGATGCCATGAGAACCGAGGTCGCGGAGGTCTGGTCGTGACGATTCTCAGCGGGTGAAGCGGCATGGATGGTGCCGGACCGGCCGCGGCCCCTAGGATCGTCCCCTCGTGAACGCACTTCTCCAGTTCTTCGCCGCCACCAGCAGCTCGGGCTCGCCCTTGGGGTCGTTGGTCATCCTGCTCCCGCTCGGCCTGTTCGGTTACTACATCCTCGTCGTCCAGCCGAAGAAGGCGCGACAGAAGCACTCGGCGCTGGTCTCCGCGCTCCAGCCCGGTGATGCGGTCGTCACCTCGGGCGGCATCCACGGCACAGTGGTCCACCTCGACGACGCCATCATCGAGATCGAGGTCGACACCGACGTCGTGCTGCGCGTCTCGGCATCGTCGCTCGCCCGGGTCGAGAAGTCGACGACCGATGACGCGGCGACCGACGGGTCGAACGCCACCGACGAGTCGTCGAAGAAGAAGAAATAGGCGCAGGAGAAGTTGTCCTCCATGCGGAAGAAGGGCGTCGGTCCGCTCGTCGCGTTCGTCGGCATCGTGGTGCTGCTCTTCAGCGGCACGCTCGTCGCGAGGAACAAGGCGAACCTCGGACTCGACCTGCAGGGTGGCGTCTCCGTCGTGCTGCAGCCCGTCAAGGAGGGCAAGAAGCAGACGAGTGTCTCGAAAGAGGCCCTCGAGCAGACCAAGCAGATCATCGACACCCGCGTCAACGCGATCGGCGTCGGCGAGCCCGACATCACGGTGCAGGGCGCGACAGTCGTGGTGCAGCTCCCGGGCATCAAGGATCAACAGCGTGTGCTCGACCTCGTCGGCAAGACCGCCGAGCTGCGCTTCCGCCCGTTGCTCGACAACCCCAAGCCCGCGCCGCCCGCTGACGCGGAGGATCAGATCAAGAAGCTCCGCGCCCAGTTCAAGATCCCCGACAAGGTGACCGCCGAGCAGATCTACACCGACGAGCACAAGAACGATCCACCGCCGGCAACCGCGTCGACGTCGGTGACCCCTGGATCGACGCCAGCGACGACACCGGCCACCGTCGCTCCGGCGACGACCGCTGCGGCGAGCACCGTGCCGCCGGGCGCCGGCACCGGCGGCGGGCGTTCGCTCAAGGGCAGGGTTCAGGCCCCCACGACCACGACCACGGCCGCCACGACGACGACCAGTGCCAAGAGCGGTTCGACGACGACCACGGCGAAGACCGGCGGATCTACCACGACCACCACGATCAAGGCGACGCCGAAGAATCAGTGGGGCGTCGACACGACCGACCCGGCATTCCTGCGACTCGGCACACTCGAGGCCGAGGTCGCCCAGTCGAAGATCGAGCTCACCCCGCCCGAGAAGGACGACCGCGACAAAGAGGTCGTGCTGCTGGGACGCCCGGGGAAAGGCGGCGCTCGTGAGCGCTACAAGCTCGGGCCGACCCTGCTGACCGGCACGGCCATCGAGGATGCGCAGGCGACAATCTCGGGCGGTCAGTGGATCGTCAACCCGAAGTTCAAGGACGGCAAGAACGGTATCGACCTCTTCAACGCCGCGGCCGCGAAATGTTTCTCGGGCGATCCCGCGATCTGCCCGACCAAGCGCCTCGCGGTCGTGCTCGACGGTGTCGTCGTCAGCGGTCCGCCGACGATCCAGGCGGCGTCGTTCGCCCGCGACTCGATCCAGATCAGCGGTTCGTTCAAGGAGCAGGACGCGCGCGACCTCGCCCTCGCCCTGCGCTACGGCTCGCTCCCGTTGACCCTCGAGCCACAGCAGGTGCAGACGGTGTCGGCCACGCTCGGCTCGGGGGCGCTCCACGCCGGCCTGCTCGCCGGCATCATCGGGCTGGCGCTCGTGTGCGCCTACATCGTCTTCTACTACCGCCTGCTCGGGCTCATGACAGTCTGCGAGCTGTGCCTCACCGCGATGACGCTGTGGGTGATCATCGCCTACTTCGGTGAGCACCAAGGGCTCACGCTGACGCTCGCGGGCATCGTCGGCATCGTCGTCTCGATCGGCGTGTCACTCGACTCGTCCGTGGTCTATTTCGAGAACCTCAAGGAGAACGTGCGCGGCGGGCGGCAGATGCGTTCGACCGTCGACCGTTCGTTCGACCACGCATTCAAGACGATCGTCAAGGCCGACCTGTCGTCGCTCATCGGCGCGATCATCCTCTACACGTTGTCGGTCGGCCCGGTCCGCGGGTTCGCCTTCTACCTCGGACTCTCAACCCTGATCGATCTCGCGACCTCGTACTTCTTCATGCGGAACGCCACGGCGTTGCTGGCCAAGTCGAAGCTGGGCTCGCGGCCGGGCATCTTCGGCATCCCGCTCGGTTCGTCGCTGCGGTCCGAGCCCGACGCCGCTCCTGCCGTGGCCGTCGCGACCAACGAAGGCGGTGCGATCTCGTGAGCGGGCTCACTCGCATGTACCGGGGCGAGACCGACATCGACTTCCCGAAGCTGTGGAAGCCGATGCTGGCGATCTCGTCGCTGCTCGTCCTCATCGGCGCCGTCGCGCTGATCACCTCGGGCCTGAACCTCGCGATCGACTTCCGCGGCGGAGCGGTCTGGGACGTGCCGTCGAAGACCATGACCGTCAAGGACGCGCAGGACGTGCTGGACACCTTCGGCAAGAAGGCC
>JAYTFP010000352.1:0-11537 GCA_043734285.1 Acidimicrobiaceae bacterium | reverse complement strand
GCACGACGGCGAAGCCTACCGCCGGTCGTCGCCGCGGCGTCAGCTTGCAGCGAGCCCTCGCTCGTCGCAGGCAGCGGCACTCCGGGGAGGTCGTGCAATGACGTCAATCGCGTGATGGTCGTCGCGGGATCGTCGAGGATCTCGAGCGGCCCAGGGGCGACCTCGTCGGTCGACTTGAGGCCACCGCCGATCCAGGCGTCGATGCCACGCAGCATCGCCTCGCTGCCGTTGCGGCCGTCCGACGGCATCCAGTGGCGCGTCACGTCGCGGACGAGGTTCTCGTCGCCGCCGACGTGGCGCGCGACCTGGCCGGGCGATCGCTGGTCGAGGTGGCGCAGCGCGAGGATCGCCTGCGACCGCTCGTCCCAGCGGCCCAGGTCACGGATCAGTCGCGTGCGGTGCAGGAGATGGGTGACGACGTCGTCGGTGACGACGCCCTGTTCGACCAGTTCTCCGTGGTGTTCGAGCACCAGCGCGACCGCGGCCGAGGCCACGGCGGTCGTGGTGTCGGTGGGTGCCGGATCGACGCCGTGTGCGCGGCGCACCGCGTCGGATGCGAGCCGCACCGACGCGCCGGGCACGCCGACGAGGCAATAGACGATTCGGTAGGCGAGCGCGTAGCTGGCCTCGAGCGGCGAGCGTTCGGCGGGCGGTGTCTGCGGAGCGAACCCTCCGTCGTCGATGTCGACGTCGCGTTCGATGTCACGTTCGCTGATCGGAGCGGCGAGGGCCGGCATGAATGCGCCGGTGAGGGCAGGCGGCGACGTCGCGAAGCCGCTCTCGTTCTGGCCCTCGAGGTCGCCGAAGGGACGATCGGTTTCGACGGTGTCGCCGTCGCCGGTCGGGGGTGCGGGCCACTCCATCGATGTCACCCTCCCAACATCGCCCGATTCGGCCCGATCTTGAGTCATCTCCCCCCGATTGCCCCGATTGCCGTCGGCTCGGCCCGCTGGTCGGTCACACTCTTCGGGTGACCGAGCCCCCCGGCGACGACCGTCCCGTCGGTGATCCCACACCCGACGACACCTGGGAGCGACTCCAGCGCCTGTACGGCGACGACGCAGGCCCACGGCCCGAGGAGCCGGCGAACGCGCCCGAGGAGCCGCCGGAGCAGCACTCATCGGACCCGCCTCTGGCGCAGCCGCCGCGGCAGTACTTCGTCGACGGTCCGGCGACCCCCGGGCCAGCGCCTGCCGCGCCTCCGGCGCGTGCGGCTTCGGCGCGGGCCGCGTACAAGGCGTCGAGCCAGACGAGCGGTGGAGGCCTCCCGCCGAACGCGCTGGGCACGGCGGCGGCCGGTTCGTTCGCGAGATCGGGATCGCGACCGGGAGGCGGCGCCGGCGCGCCCCGGGTCGCCACGCCTGGCCCTGCGGCCCCGACGACCGACGCCGGATCGGGTGGAGGTCGCAGACGCCGCGGTTGGCTTCGCTGGATCCCGCATCCGAAGGCCAAGTGGTTCCGGCCGAAGTTGCGTTGGGTCTTCCTCTACTTCCCGCTGCTCCTCGTCCTGTTGGTCGTCGCTGCGCTGTTGTTCGCCTGGTCGAAGTTCGGGCACCTCGATCGCCTCGACCTGGGCGATTCGCTCCGCGCCTCGTCGGGCTCGGCGGTGAACTACCTGATCGTCGGGTCGGACAGCCGCCAAGGGATCGATCCCGAGGTCGACAACATCGACGCGATCGGAACCAACGTCGCAGGTCATCGCAGCGACACGATCATCGTGATGCGCGTCGACGGCGGCAAGGCGTCGATGATGTCGATCCCGCGCGATCTCTGGGCGACGAACGCCAAGACCGGGAAGAAGGGCCGGATCAACGGCACCTACAACGACAGCCCGGCGAACCTCGTGCGCAGCGTGACGCTCAACCTCGGGATCCCGATCAATCACTATGTCGAGGTCGACTTCGTCACGTTCTCGAACATGGTCGACGCGACGGGCGGCGTGACCATCCATTTCGACAACCCTGCGTACGACACGCACTCGGGGCTGAAGGTCACCCAGAGCGGCGACGTGCGACTGAACGGCTCGCAGGCGCTCGCGTTCGTGCGTTCCCGTCACTACACCGAGACGATCAACGGCAAGCCGAAGACCGATCCACTGGCTGACATCGGCCGCCAGAAGCGGCAACAGGAGTTCATCCGCGCGGTGTTGCACGAGGTCGGGTCGACCAGGAATCCCTGGACGCTGGCCAAGATCGCCGGCGCGGCGGCCGATGGCATGCGGATCGACAACAAGCTGGGCTTCGGCGACGCGCTCTCACTCGCACGGAGCCTCGGCGGATCGACGCTGACGTCGGTCGTCCTCCCCACCCACGACGCCCGCAAGGGCGCCGCCGCGGTCCGCGAGCTCGACGCCGGGCCCGACGCCCAGAAGGTCCTGGCGGGCTTCGGCGGCGGCACGGGCTAGCGTGCCACCGCCCATTCCGCGAAAGGCGATTGATGACCTCCACCCCCGCTCCCGCTGCCGACGGTTCGTCGGAACGCCAGACCTCGTTCCCCGGCCCGATGCCGATGACGGTCGATCCCGAGAAGTCGTACCAGGCGACGATCTCCACGAGCCTCGGCGACATGGTCGCCTACCTCTACCCGCAGCGTGCGCCGAAGACCGTCAACAACTTCGTGAACCTCGCCCGCTACCACTACTACGACGGCCTCGTGTTCCACCGGGTGATCTCGGGGTTCATGATCCAGGGCGGTTGTCCCGAGGGCTCCGGACGCGGCGGCCCCGGCTACCGCTTCGAGGACGAACTCCCCCAGAAGGGTCAATACGAGATCGGCTCGCTGGCGATGGCCAACGCCGGGCCGAACACCAACGGCAGCCAGTTCTTCATCGTGTCGGGCGGGTCGGGCGTGGGCCTGCCCCCGTCCTACTCACTCTTCGGCAAGCTGATCGCGGGCCTCGACGTGCTCGACACCGCTCAGCGCGTCGCCACCGCCGGCGGCGACCGTCCCAAGGACGATCTCGTCATCCACTCGATCGTCATCGAAGAGTCCTGATCGGCGGCGCGCGACGGCGCTCCTGAGCGCCACGGTCACGAGCCCGATGATCGTCGCCAGCGTCAGCAACGGTCCGATCCAGTCGGCGGCGTCGCGCTCGTAGGCGAGTTCGAACGTGCCGGTACCTCGAGGCAGGTGCGCTGCGATGAGGCCGTCACTCGTCGGCGTGAGCGGCACCGTCGCTCCGCGGAAGGTCGCGGTCCATTTCTCGAACCAGCCGACACCGACGGTCACGTCGATTGCCGCGTCGGATTGCTTCGACCAACGGAGATCCTCGGGGTCAGCCTTGTGCAGCGACAGGTCGGCTGCCTCGTTGGTGGTCAGCAGCGAATCGGGTGCGGGGTGGCCCGGATCGCGGACACGGCGGTAGATCGCGCCGAAGCCGTTGTGCGCGACCTCGGTGTAGCCGTCGTGGGCGAGCATGGCGGTGCGACGGCTCGGCGCGACGACGAGGTCGGTGACGCCCGACCGCGCCAGGACCGACGCGACCGTGTCCCAGTCGGTGTCCCAGATGTGGTCGACGATGAAGTTGTTGTACGAACTCACCGAGTTGCCGCCCAGGTCGGCGACGGTGTTGCGACCCGCGAGACGGGCGATCCACATCTCGGGGTGAGGGATGCCGAAGCTCACGCGGAATGCATCGTCCTGGGCGAACGCGAACCGCGCGTGTGGTGCCATGTCGGCGCGCAGGAGCGCGGCGAGCGTGGTCACGCCGAGTGGGTAGGCGCGCCGACTCGTTGCCAGCTCGTGCGCACCGATGATGCCGGGCTGCAGCACGATGGCGAGCAGCGCCGCGGCCACGGGCACGGCCCCGAGGAGTTCGAATCGATCGATACCGCTCAGCGCTCGACGCGGGATGGCAGTGAGGCGTTCCCACAATCGCGACCACCCCTGCGCCGCGGGCAGGATGATCAGCAGCACGACGTAACCCGATGACCGGTTCGGCAGGATGTTGAGTGCCACCTGGTCGGGGAACTGCGCTCGCAGCATGAACGAGATGGCCATGAGCATCGGCCCTGCGACGAGCAGTCCAGTCCCGAGGCGCGTTCGCCACGACGGCGATCGGCCCGGCCAGGGTTGTACGAGCACACCGACGAAGCCGGCCATGACCAGGGCCGCCGGCCAGTAGGTGAACGCGAAGCGCCCCGACGCGAGTTCCTCGACCCGCTGGCCCCACCCCGGGGTGCCCCAGTCCGCGAGCGGTTGGCGAGGGTCGTGATGCACGATCAGCGGGAGCACCCAGAACGCGGCGAGCCCGAGCGACACGAGTGCTGTCGCGCCGAGCCCACCGGCGAGCGAGAGCCGTCGCTCGAGCCGCGGCCAGCTGAAGGCGACGAGGATCACCGCCGTGATCGCGAACGTGGTGACGGTCGGGATGTGCGTCACGGCCATGCCCGCGACCGACACCGCGAGCCCGACGCGATCCGACCGACGGCGGTCGAACAGCGAGCGCATGAGGAAGCCGACGCCGAGGCAGAACATCGGGGCCGCGACCCCGTTGGCGACGAGCCCCAGGTCGAACGTGCCGGCGATGCCGATCGAGAACGGGATCGACACGGTCATCGCCGCGGCGCCGACCAGCCCCGATGCGCGGCGCCTCAGGCCGACAGCGCGGGCCATGAACCATGCCGCGGGCCCGATCGAGGCGTAGGCGAGACACATCACCAGAGCGAAGGCGTGGACGTCGTCGAGCGAGTTCAGCGAGAGCAGCTTCACGATCGTGAAGAGGAACGAGACGCCCGGCCCGTAGAGGAGGAAGTTCTGCGAGCCGGCCCCGAACAGCGGCGCCCACCCATCGAGGTGCCCGCGACCGAAGATCTGCCGATAGCCGAACGCCGAGCGGGCGAGGTGGTACGGCACGTCATCGCCCTCTGGCAGAGCGCCGCTCAACGCGTGGTGACACAACCACATCCCGACGACGAAAAGTGCGAGCGGCAATATGAAATTGCCCGCACGTGGTGAAGCCTTGGGCTGTTCGGTCATGGGAGCGACCGATGCTATTGGGTGGGTTGGGGCCGTGAGGTCGCCCCTTCCTAGAGTGGGCCGATGCAACGCATGCGGTTGATCGGATTGGTCGCAGGAGCGGCGGCGGCTGCTGTCGGGATTCGCACCATGCTGCGGCGACGTGGTGGCGACGCGATGCCCGGTGGCCCGACCGTGAGTGGTCGCGTCGAGCGGACGATGACCTTGGCCCGCGCCGGCTCGCGCGCCGGGCGCAACTACGCGGCGATGTCGGTCGGTTCGGCGATGGCGTCAGACGAGAAGAAGGCCGAGCTGCGTTCGAAGTTCGAGCTGCAGACCGCCGAGCAGGTGGCCGAGACACTGGGCAACATGAAGGGCGCGGTCATGAAGCTCGGCCAGATGGCCAGCTACCTCGACCAGGGGCTCCCCGAACCGGTTCGAGAGGTCCTCGCTCAGCTCCAGTCCGACGCGCCGCCGATGAGCTTCGATCTGGTGGTCGGAGTGGTCGTCGCCGAACTCGGCGCGACTCCCGACGAGGTCTTCGCCGAGTTCGACCGCGAGCCGATCGCCGCCGCGTCGATCGGCCAGGTCCACCGAGCGATGACCCACGAGGGCGTCGAGGTCGCGGTGAAGGTGCAGTACCCCGGCGTCGACGAGGCGATCCGCGCCGATCTCGCCAATGCCGACCTGCTGTTCGCCGCGATGGGGATGATGTTCCCCGGCATGGATCCCAAGCCGATCGTCGTCGAGCTCCGCGATCGGATCTCCGAAGAGCTCGACTACGTCCAGGAAGCGGCGCACCAGCAGCGGTTCGCCGATTACTACGCGGGTCATCCGTACATCAAGGTGCCGCGCGTGCTGAGCGAGCTGTCGACGGCTCGGGTGCTCACGTCGGAGCTTGCGGTCGGCGCGCGATGGTCCGAGGTGCTGACGTGGACGCAGGACGAGCGCAATCTGGTCGCCGAGACGCTGTATCGCTACGTCTTCACGGGTCTCTACCGGATCGGGGCGTTCAACGGCGATCCCCATCCGGGCAACTACCTGTGCAGCAAGGACGGCACCGTCGTCTTCCTCGATTACGGACTGTGCAAGGTGTTCACGCCTGACGAGATCGAGAGCTTCGCCGAGATGATCACGGCGATCTGCATCGAGCACGACATTCCGCGGTTCCGTCGTTCGGTCGAGGACGTCGGCGTGCTCGCACCGGGTGCGGCGGTGACCGACGAAGAGGTGGCCGACTATTTCGCGCACTTCTACGAGCTGGTGCTCGAGGACACGACGATGACGATCACCGCCGAGTACGCCTCCGAGACGATCCGGCGGTTCTTCGATCTCGCCGGTCCGCATGCGAACGTCATCAAGTCGGTCACGCTCCCGTCGAGCATGGTCATCATCCAGCGGATCAACCTCGGTCTGTACGCGCTGTTCAGCGAACTCGGCGCGACCGGCAACTGGCGCCGGCTCGCGAACGAGATCTGGCCATTCGTGAGCGGGCCACCAGCCACTCCGATGGGCGAGGCCATCGCCGAGTGGGAGCGGGCGAGCGCCGCGGCGGTTGGATGACGGCATCGGCGTTCGGTGCGATCGCGGCGATCCTCTCGGCCGCGGTCTTCGCCGTCGCCTCGGTGTCGAAGGCGCTTTGTCCCGCAGAGACGACAGCGGCGTTCGAAGCGCTCGGAGTACGCAGCGCGGCATCGATGGCGCGGCTCGTTCCACTCGTCGAGGCGGTCACGGCCGTCGCGCTCGTCGTCGCACCCCCGATCGGCGCAGCGATGGGCTTGTTCCTACTCGTTGCGTTCACCGCGATCCTGGTCGAGGTGATCCGACGTGGAGTGCGCGTGCGGTGCGCCTGTTTCGGTGCGGCATCGAGTCACTCGGTGTCGGTCGCGGACCTTGCTCGCAATGCGGGTCTGGTCATGCTCGCGATCGTCGCGTTGTGGTCGCAGACGCCGCCGCATCCGACCTGGTCGGCGGCCATCGCGGTGTGCCTCGCCGCGCTCGCCTGGGGCGTCGCCGTCGCAGCGGTGCGACGCCGCGTCACCACACCAGCGAGTTGAGTGTCTCGACGAGCAGACGCGTCACCGCGCCGATCGGCGGAGCCGGTGTGCTCTCGATCGACTCGATCGAGCAGAACACCTCGGTCACGCCGGTGGCGCGACCCTGCAGATTCATCAGCAGGTAGCAGACCGGTTCGTCGACGAATCCGACCGTGACCTGGATCAGGCCGGCGCGTTGGTCGAGGAAGGTGACGTCGCCGACCTCGTGGCACGCCTCGATGAGGAAGGGGAGCGCCTCGTTCGCAGGAGCGTCGATCCCGAGCGTGTCGTCGGCGATCCACGTCGCTGTGATCGGTGGCTCGGTCGACACCGTCGGCGCAGGTGGGACGGTCGGGCCGGCGGCGCTCGGCGTGGTCGCCGCCTCGCGACGCTCGAGGGCCCCATCGAGGGCACCGAGCACCGTCTCGTAGGCGAGTTGAAGCGTCGTGGTCCGCTCGTGGGCGTCGGTCGCGTCGGAGACGTCGGGGTGCGTCGCACGGACGCCGAGGAGGTACGCCTCGCGGACCCGTCGCCGATCGTCGGTCGCCTCGAGTCCGAGCAGCGCCCAGGCATCCTTCAGCTGCATGCCCGGAGCGTAGGGGCGTACGCTCTTGACCATGACCGACACCGTTGTTCCCCGGACCACCTCGGCGGTCGACCAGCCCTTCGCCGAACTGGTCGCCGGGGTCCGCGCCGTGTTCGCAACCGGGCGCACCCGCCACCTGAGTTGGCGGCGCGAACAGCTCCAGGGTCTGCTCGCGATGCTCGAGGAGCACGAGGACGAACTCGTCGCCGCGATCCAGAGCGATCTCGGCCGCCCGACCACCGAGGCCTACTCGGCCGACATCGGACACGCCCGGCTGCAGATCCGTCACATCCTCAAGCACTTCGAGGGCTGGGCGAAGGCCACCAAGGTGTTCCCCGGCGTGCTCTCGATGCCCGGCAAGGCGAAGGTGATCCACGAGCCGCTCGGCGTCGCGTTGGTGATGGCGCCGTGGAACTACCCGATACAGCTCCTGGTCGAGCCGGTCGCGGCGGCCGTGGCCGCGGGCAACTGCGTCGTGGCGAAACCGTCCGAGCTGGCGCCGGCATGCGCAGCGGTGCTCGCTCGACTGCTCCCGCAGTTCCTCGACGACGAGGCCGTGGTGGTCGTCGAAGGTGGCGTGCCCGAGACGACTGCGCTGCTCGAACAGCGCTTCGACCACATCTTCTTCACGGGCTCGACCGATGTCGGCCGAGTGGTCATGACCGCCGCGGCGAAGCACCTGACCCCGGTCACGCTCGAACTCGGCGGCAAGAGCCCGACGATCGTTGCCGGCGACGCCGATCTGAAAGTGGCAGCCCGACGCATCGCCTGGGGCAAGTTCCTCAATGCTGGTCAGACCTGCATCGCACCCGACTACGTCCTGGTCGAGTCGTCGGCACGCGACCAGTTCGTCAATGAGCTCACCGACGCGATCACGCAGTTCTACGGCAACGACCCGAAGTCGACACCCGACTTCGGGCGCATCGTCAACGATCGCCATCATGCCCGTCTCACCGGCCTGCTGGCGGGTGCAGGCGGCACGGTGGCCTGCGGCGGCACGACCGACGCCGACTCGCGTTACGTCGCCCCGACCGTCATCGTCGACCCCGATCCCGCGTCGCGCCTGATGAGCGAGGAGATCTTCGGTCCGATCCTGCCGATCATCGAGGTCGCCTCACTCGATGCGGCGATCGCGTTCGTGAACGAGCGTCCGAAGCCGCTGGCGTTGTACGTCTTCTCGAAGTCCGCGGCCGCCGCCGACAAGGTGCTCGAGCACACGAGTTCGGGTGGCGCATGCATCAATCACACCGTCATGCACGTGCTGCCCGACGACCTGCCGTTCGGCGGGGTCGGCGCCTCCGGGATGGGTGCGTATCACGGCAAGGCGGGCTTCGACGCGTTCAGCCACCACCGCACGGTCGTCGTGAAGCCGACGAAACCCGATCCGTCGATCCTCTTCCCGCCGTACACGAGCTTCAAGGAGCGACTCGTCAAACGCGTCTTCAGGTGATGTCGTGACGATTGGTACAGTGGACCCGTCGAGCGGGAGCGGGGTCTGATGCGAGGTCGAAGGTTGATGATCGGCGTCGTCACGTCGCTGACGGTGTGTCTGTCGGCGTGCGTCGACACGACGTCGAAGCCGAGTCCGATGACGGCTGACCCACACGCAGTCGCAACTCTCGCTCAGGCACTCGAGCCACACGTTCCAGGCTTTGGCGGATGCATGGCCTACCAGTCGACGCTCCGTTTGACACCCGCCCAGACTGCCCTGCTCCAGTCGGATGCGACGCCGTCCGGTCCTGATCTGACCGCCATAGGAGCCGCCTACGACAACTGCATGAGCGGCTCGGACATGGTCCGCACGTTCTTCAAGGCATTCAGGACCGCGGGCAAGGATGGACAGGTCTTCTCGTTCACCGACAGCGAATTGGAGTGCGCGGTGGCCCAGGGCGTGCGAGATCCGCGGTTCAAGTCGCCGAGCTCGATCATGAGTGCCGGCGCGGCGAACCCCCAGACATCGCTCGTCAAGGCACTCAGCCCATTCCTGTCGAAGTGCATCAGCCGCGAGTCCGTCGTGTCGAGCATCACCGCGATCTGGACCGCCCAAAATGGGCTCAGTCCTGGGATGATCGAGTGTGCCGTCGGCCGGTTGGTCGACCAGATGGGTGGCGCAGAGAAGACCATGAACGCCTTGTTTGCCGGGCGGGGAAGCCCGGAAGGGGCGCAGTTCGTGTTCGTCTCCGCGTCGGTCGGCCGGGCCTGCGCCGCTGCCGGCGTGCGCTGAACCCTCTCGACGGTTCAGCCGTGCACTGAGCGGAGGAACTCGAGTACCGCGTCGGTGAACAGATCGTTGCGGTCACCCGCGACCATGTGGCCGGCATCCGACACGTCGACGAAGCACGCATGGGGCGCGACCTCGAGGAACTCCTGCGCGGTCTCCGGGCTGACGAGGTCGCTCAATCGCCCCCGCACGAGCAGAGTGGGCAGCGTGAGCTGGGCGGCAGCCGCCAGGAAGACTCCGGCACGCTGGGATGCGCGCAGCCCGCTCCGCTCGTTGAAGAGGTCGGGATCCCAGTGCCAGCGCCACCGGCCGTCGGGATCGAGGCGCAGGTTCTTGCGCAGCCCGTCGTTGTGGGGACGGCGCTCACGGTGGGGTTGATACGCGGCGACCGCGTCGGCGGCCTCGTCGAGCGTCGCGAAGCCGTGGCGCGCCCGCTCCGTCATGAACCCGACGATGCGTTCTACGCCGGCGGCTTCCTGACGGGGTGTGATGTCGACGAGGACGAGGGCCGAGAACGTGCCGGGCGCCATGTCACCCTCGACGAGGAGTCCGGCGAGCCCGCCGAGCGAGGCTCCCACGACCACCGGCGGTTGGTCGAACTCGCGGGCGATCGCGAGCAGGTCGACCGCGAAGCTCTCGACCTCGTAGTGGCCGTCGACCGAACGATCGCTCTCGCCGTGCCCACGCTGGTCGTATGCGACGGCGTACCAGCCCGCTTCCGCCAACGCGTCGGCCGTCGGGCCCCATGAATGGCGTGTCTGCCCGCCGCCGTGCACGAGGAGCACAGGTCGTGCCGCGACGTTGCCGAAGGCGTCGGATGCGATGACCAACTCTCCATCGCCCGCGTAGTCGACGACGACGAAATCGCGCCGCGTCATGGCGTGACGAACCGTTGCAGGTCGGAGACCACGAGCAGGATCACATCGTCGACGTCGTCATCGCCGACGGTGGCCTCGTACGGCAGGCGGGGAGTCGCAGCGAGGTCACGCGCCACGTCGTCGACGCGGATGCCGTGCTCGGCCACCTCGAGGGCCAGTCCTCGCGAGAACTGTGACAACGCCGCACGCGCCGCGCCGTGCAGTGCATGTCCAGCGGCGTCGTCGGACCCGTCGGTGGTGGTGAGGTTGACGATGCTGCCGTGACCCGCGGCGATCATCGACGGCAGTACGGCGTGACAGACCCGGACCGTCGGCCAGAACGTCACGTCGAACACTTCGTGCCAGGCCCCTGGATCGGTGTCGGTGAACTCGCCGATCGCATGGGGCCGGTGGCCGACGTGGTTGACGACGATGTCGAGATCGCCGATCGACTCGATCAGTGCGCGGAGAGCGGGGGCGTCGAGCAGATCGCAGCAATGGGTCACGACGTCGAGCTCGGCGCTCGCCATCTCGATCGACAGCAACTCGAGCGCCTCGACCGCGACATCGACCACATGGACCCGTGCGCCCTGCCGGGCCAGGGCCTCGACGGTCGAGCGGCCGAGCCCGTGCGCGCCGCCGGTGACCAGCGCAACAGAACCATTCAGATCGTCGCCGGGGTCACTCACCGTCTCATGGTGTCACCAGCGGCCCGCCGCGATCGAGTCCGCGACCGACCTCACCACGATGACCCGCCATCGCGTCGAGCCCGGTCGTGTCGTGCGCGGTGGCACGTCCAGCAGCGCACCCTCAGTTCGTCGATGAGCGTGCGCTTCGACTTGTCGAAGTCAGGCACATGGTCGTAGTGCAAGAACTCGGTG
>JAYTFP010000351.1:0-7791 GCA_043734285.1 Acidimicrobiaceae bacterium | reverse complement strand
CTGCAGGGTGTCTGGAACGCGACCGTCGCGACGGTCTGGGGCATCGTCGACATCGCCAAGCTGCCCTACACCTCGGTCGTCGCAACCGCCGAGTTCCAGGCACAGGTGTGGGACTCGTTCACGCCGTCGGAGAAGGAGGACTTCGCCAACGACTCGGCCCTCATGGCCGCGGCGGTCCTCATGCGCAACGCGGAGATGGCGAAGGACGGCTCGGCCGCGCTGTTCCAGCGTGTCAAGGAGTCGACGCTGAAGTCGATGACCGACATGGCGAACGAGTGGGAGGTCGGCGACTACACGTCGACCACTCAGCTCTGGTCGCAATACGCCGCCGACGCCATTGGCCAGATCGCAGTCCCGACTGCGCTCGGCAAGATGGCCAAGAGCCCGCGGGCCGTCGCAGCGTTGCTGAGAGCGCAGGAGGCGATCCAGACGCGGATGGCACCGCTGCTGGGCGACCTCGGCAAGCTCCGGCGCATCGAGGAACTCGGGCCGGTGCTCGAGGCGATCGCGTCGGGAACCGAGCTGCTGCCCGAGCAACTCGCGATCCTCTACGGCATCACCCCCGAGGAGCTGATCGAGTTCCAGAAGCTCGCCACGAAGTACAACTTCCTGCTCACCGTCCGCTCGCGCCACGCGTCGTCGATCGAGTGGATCGATCGATGGCAGGCGCTGCTGAAGCCTGAGGCGCTCAAGATCAAGACCGTCAGTGAGCTCGACTCGAAGCTCGGCTATCGCGTGACCGATATCGGCTCACTCGTCTTCCGCAAGCCCGAGCCGCTCAAGTTGTTCGAAGCCGGCAAGGGCGACCTCGGCGCGCTCATCAACGACTACGTCACGTCACACGGATTCGATCCCGGCACCGGCGAGTGGGAGAGCGCGGTGTACCGCACGATGTTGCGCATCGAGGAGTGGCGCAAGTGGGAGAAGTACTACAAGCGTTGGGACGCGCAGGGCTGGCTCGAGGTGAGCTTCAACTACACCGGCAACGCGGTCGACGGGAGCGTGCGCAAGCCGCCGTCGAGCATCGGCGTCGCGCCGGCCGAGTCGGGCCAGTACCGCGGGTTCGAGATGGAGCCGATCGGCGAGGACGAGTACGTCCTCAAGATGATGAACGGCAAGGTCGGAAGAATGGTGCCGATCACCGGTGACATCGATCCGATCGCGTTCACGCACCTCGACGGCTCGCCGCTCACGGCTCTCGAACACGCCAATCTGCTCGACGACATGCGCAAGAACCCGCTCCTGCTCGCCAGTCACGGCGAGTCGGCGACGTTCGTGAAGGGCGGCGTCAACTTCGTGCTGGGTCAGTTCAAGCCCAACGAGCCGGGGCTGCAGATCGCGCCCGGCGGGCTCGCTCCGAGGGTGGTGCGCCTCAATCCCGGCAAGAGCCGTTGGGCGAGTCCGTTCGACTACCACCTGCACTTCGACGGCGGCTTCGTGTACAGCGGCAGCTACATCCCGCGCAGCGCGATCCCCGCGCCCTCCCTCGTGCTCAAGGCGACGGAGATCCCGCCACCCACGCGCCCGATCATCCTGCCGCGGGCCACGACCGACGAGCCGAACGTCGGTCGCTGCCACGTGACGTTCGGGACAGCGTCTGACGCGGTCGCCGCGATCGTCGACGCGCAGGGCAAGATCGTCACGCTCGCCGGTGACGGCAAGTCGACCGCGCCGTCGCCTCTGAACGCGCAGTGCTTCAGCGAGGGCCCACCGATCGAAGTCAAGGTCAAAGCCGCTACGCGCGTGGCGACTGATGCGTCGGTCGGCGCCAGCGAGATCGAGATCCCTGACGACGAGTTCCTCGCGCTCGCCGGCAACGGCCTCGAGGCCGGTGACGAGGTGCTCATCGGCGCGGGGACCGACGATGCCGAGGTGTTCACGATCTCCGGGTTCGGATCGATCCTCATCGCCGGCAAGCTCGCACATGCGCACGCGGCGGGTGAACTCATCGTCGTGACGAAGTCGGCCGTGAAGCCGCAGAACACGACGACCACCACGTCTCGACCAGTGGCCACGACCAGTGCGCCGGCCGCTGTCGAATCGGCGACCAGTTCTCGATCAACCGGAGGATCGGGCGGCGACGGGCTTGCGGCCACCGGCGCCGAACACCGGTCGGCAGTGCCACTGGGCCTGTCGATGATCGGCGTCGGTCTCGTCATGATCGCTTGCTCGCGGCCCCGACGACGCTCCGTCGCACGGTCCCCACGGAGGTCGCGCCCGACCTGACGGTTCACGCTGCATCGCTGAGCGGGTCGGGCGGATTCCATTTGAGGAAGTACCGCGTCGGGCGCAGCAGCCAGTGGCCGCGCACGCGATCGCCGAACCACTGCTCGTGTCGCCCTTCCTCGACGCGCATCGCCTCGAGCGGCGGCACCCACTGCGCGAGGCCGAGCTCATCGGCGAGCTCGCGGGCGGTGAGGTACTGGCCGACGTTCATCGCTTCGAGTCGACCCGCGGCGTACATGGGCGCGAACCATCCGCCGACGAAACACAACGCACCGAAGAACCGTCCGATGCTCCACATCGCGAACTCGCGCGGCCGGCGCGGCCGTTCGTGCAGGAGTTCGAGCATCGTGAGGACCTGGCCCCGGTGGTGCCACTCGGTGCCCTCGATGCGTTTCACCTCCGCGCGCTCGGTCGCGCGGCGCAGCGAGTGCCAGTGGCCGCGATAGGCGAGCGCGGCCGCGAGCTCACCCGCGTGCGCATCCTGGAGGAGCCGGACGAGCTGCGCCCGAGCAGACGCAGGCTCGCCTACTAGCCCGCGACGGGATCGCCGGACGCGTCGAGTGCGTGCCACTTGCCGCCGACGCCTTGGCCGTTGGTGTCGCCCGGGGTGCTGTCGGAGGCGAAACGGTAGACGGGGTGGGTCTTGATCTTGACCTGCTTCGAGCCGTCGTCACGTGTGATGGTCACGATCGTGACGAGGCCGACGGCGCCTTCGCCGGTGGGGTTGGTGTCGGAGGTCAGCGGCGGCCAGTTCGACGAGCAACCGCCGTTGCACTTGCTCGTGAGCGCGGTGTCGTCGTTGAACGCGTAGAGCGTCTTGCCCGAGCTGTCGACGAAGATCTTGCCGAGCCTCGAGTCGGCGACGTGCACGGTCGCGCCGCCCGACGATGAGCCGCCGGCGGTCGCGCTGACGCCGCCCGAGGCACCCGCGGTCGTCGATGCGGCCGAGGTCGGCGTCGCTGCGGTCGTCGTCGCGGCCTTGTCGCCGCTGCTGCTGCAGGCGCTCAGCGATGCGACCAGCAGGCCGGCGAGCACGAGCGACGTGAGATGACGGGTTGGCGTGGTGTGGCTCATGGCGCTCCGTGGTCGGGGTCGCCCCACAGTACGGTCCGCATCCGCTGCGTGACGGGGATGCGAGGGTCTACCGTTCGGCCATGGGCCAGGGACCGCGCATCTGCCTCGTCGGGGCCGGCGGGATGTCGTTCGGACCGGCCATGGTCAACGACGCGATCAAGACCACGTCGATGCAGGGGGCAACCCTCGCGTTGCACGACATCGATCCCGACCGGCTCGCGGTCGCGCGTCGCCTGGCCCACCGCCTCAACGATGCGAACGGCCGCCCCATCACGATCGAGGCGTCGACCGAGCCCGCCGAGGCCATGGCGGGAGCCGATTTCACCCTCGCCAGCGCCGAGGTCGGCCGATGGTCGCGATGGCGGCAGGACTACGAGATCCCGAACCGCTGGGGCGCGACCCACATCACCGGCGAGAACGGTGGGCCCGGTGCGGTGTTCCACTCGCTGCGGTCGATCCGCACGACGCTCGGCATCTGCGCCGACCTCGAACGCCACTGTCCCGACACGTTCCTCATCAACCTGACCAACCCGATGAGTCGCGTCACGCTGGCGATCAACTCGGCGACGCGGCTGCGCAACGTGGGCATGTGCCACGAGTTCGACGGTGGCGTGAGCCGGCTCGCCGCGTTCCTCCGCATGCCGAAACGCAACATCGCGGCCACGGCGTCGGGCATCAACCACTTCACCTTCTTCACCGACATCCGCAACGCCGAGACCGGCGAGGATCTGTACCCCCGCGTGCGAGCGCTGTGGGCCAAGCCGATCTTCGACTACTCGCCGCGCACCACGCGGGTAGCCCAGCGCCTCGCACGCGTGCCGCTCGTCGACATGGTGGTCGACCAGTTCTTCACGCCCCTCGTCGCACACATGGTGCGCACCTATGGGCTGATGCCCGCGTCGATCGACAGTCACATCGGCGAGTACGTGCCGTTCGCGAAGCAGATCACGCACTGGCACCCGACCCCCGTCGACCTGCACGAGGCGTTCATGCGTCGCTTCGAGGGCGTCGTCACCCGCTACGGCGAGGGCCGCTCGCGACTTCCGCTGCACAAGGTGGGGCGGTCGCCCGAGGAGCCGTTCCCGATCATCTCGGCGATGTGGACCGGACGTGAGCGCTCGATCAACGCGGTCAACGTGCCCAACCGCGGCTACGTGCCCAACCTGCCGGAGGGCGCGATCGTCGAGGTGCCCGCGACGGCGACCTCCGACGGTCTCGTCCCCGAGGTCGTGGCGCCCATCGAACGGCGTCTCGCCGAGTTCATGACGACCCAGATCGAGATCCAGGACCTGGTCGTGCAGGCGGCGCTAACCGGCGATCCGCGGCCGGCGTTCGAGGCGCTGCGGATGGATCCGTTGTCGCCCCCCGATGTCGCCGACTGCCGTGCGATGTTCGACGAGCTGTTCGCGGCGCAACGCGACGTGCTCGGCCTCAGCGGTCAGCTCGACGCGGTCGTTTCCTAGGCGTGTCGACGCTCGATCCCGATCGTCTGCTGCCGGTCGACCCCACGACGCGGTCGGTCGCCCGCGAGCTGTTCGCACACGTCGAGTCATTGCCGCTCGTCTGCTTCCACGGCCACGTACCCGCCGGATGGCTCGCGGAGGACCGACCGTTCGGCGACCCGACCGAGCTGCTGATCCGCCCGGACCATTACGTGACGCGGCTGCTCGTGTCGCGGGGCGTCGCGCTCGAGCACCTGCTCACGGGTGATCCCCGCGAGGTGTGGAACACGCTCTGCGCACACTGGCATGCGTTTCGCTGCACGCCGTCGCGACTGTGGTGGGAGCACGTGCTCGTCGAGGTCTTCGGGCTGTCCGCGACGCCGACGCCCGACTCGTACGACGCGATTGCCGCAGCGTTGGCGACGCCAACGTTTCGGCCGCGAGCGCTGTTCGAACGATTCGCGATCGAGGTGCTCGCCACCACCGATGCCGCGATCGATCCGCTCGACCATCACGACCGGCTGATCGCCGAAGGCTGGGGTCGGCGGGTCGTCCCGACGTTCCGTCCCGACGACGTGACCGATGCCGAGCGACCGGAATGGCTCGCCGCCGTCGACCGGCTCGGCGAGCTCACCGGCATCGACACGTCGAGCTTCGCGGGGTACCTCGACGCCTTGCGCTCACGCCGTCAGGCGTTCATCGCCTGTGGCGCGACCGCGAGCGACCACGGTCACCCGACGGCCGCGACCGCGGTGCTCGACGACGCGGATGCCGCCGCGTTGTACGCGGGTCTGAGGGCGTCGTGCCGTGCGGCGTCGGTGCCCTCCGCCGCGGACGCCGAGCAGCTCCGCGCCGTCATGTTGATGCGCCACGCGGAGATGTCGATCGACGACGGACTGGTGATGCAGTTGCACGCCGGTTCGCTCCGCGACCACCACGGGGGCGTCGCTGCCGCGTGGGGACGTGACCGCGGGTTCGACATCCCGACCCCGACCGACTTCGTGCGCGGACTCCGACCGCTGCTCGATCGTGTCGGCTTCTCGCCCGACCTCACGATCGTGCTCTACACACTCGACGAATCAGCGGCGTCGCGCGAATTGGCACCGCTCGCCGGCGCGTATCCGACACTGCTGCTGGGCGCGCCCTGGTGGTTCCTCGACGCGCCCGACGCGATGCTCCGCTTCCGCGAGATGGTGAGCGAGACGGCCGGCTTCGACAATCTCGTCGGGTTCTGCGACGACACGAGGGCCTTCCTGTCGATCCCAGCTCGCCACAATGTGGCCCGCCGCGTCGATGTGGCACACCTCGCGCGGCTCGTGGTCGAGGGCCGTCTTCCGGTCGACGAGGCCGCCGAGGTGGCCGTCGACCTGGCCTACCGCACCCCGCGCCGGGTGTTCGGCTTCGGTCACTGAACGGGTGCGACAATGTGCCCATGCATGACGACCACCGGGCAGCAGCGGCGACGATCGAATCGGTACTGTGCGATTCCGCACTGTCGGATCAGGTCGAGATGGTCCTGTCGAACCTTGGCGACGACACCTACCGAGCCGCGTCGGCCGACGGCAGTGTCGAGTTCCGGCGACGCCACGAGCCGCGGGGTGAACGCGGCGGGGCGTGGGCCTACGACGTCACGTCGACGACCGGTGTCGATCCGCTCGCCGACAACGCGACCGACCGCTTCATCGGCCACGCCTGCGAGCGCGATGCGGCGTTCCCACACCGGTCCCAGAACGCGTACCCGTACGCACATGATTCGATCGCACAGTTCTTCGACGGCGACCACGCGCCCGAGCTGGTCGCGGTGCACGCGGGTGGGCATCACTTCAACAGCCACTTCGGCGAACACGGGTCGCCCTGCGCGGTGCAGTCACGCGCTCCGTTCATCGCTGCGGGCGCCGGCGTGCGCGCCGAGGGTCTGGTCGACCGCCACGCGCGCATGGTCGACTTCGCGCCCACGGTGGCCCGCGTGCTCGGTCTGCCGTCGGTCGGAGGCATCGGGCCCGACGGCAGCCCTCGGCCCGACGCGATGCTCGCTCGGCAGGACGGCGACCCGATCGACGTGCTCGACGGCGCACGTGCCGAGCACGTCGTCGTGCTGCTGCTCGACGGTTGCAACGCGAACCTGCTCTACGACGTCATCGACTCGGGCGAAGCGCCGAACCTCGCCCAACTCGTCGGTCGCGGCACCGCCTTTCGCCACGGCCTGCTCGCTTCGCTGCCCACCGCGACGCTCGCCAACCACACTGCGGCGGTGACCGGCGCGCACCCCGGCCATTCCGGCGTGCTGCACAACACCTGGTTCGATCGGTACCGCGACGAGATCCCCGACCTGCTCGCGATGGATCAGATCCATTCGGCGATGGTCCATCTCGACCCTCGCGTCGAGACGCTCTGGCAGGCCATCCACCGGTACCGCCCCGACGCGTTCACGACCGCGACGTTCGAGTTCTGCGACTCCGGAGCGAGCCACTCGTCGTTCGGGCAACTCCGCGAGGGCCTGATCCCCGCGTTCCCCGACATGGCGACGATGCCACACCTCGACCGCGAACACGCCGCCGCGTCGAAGCAGTACTCGTTCATGTCGATGGTCGACCACGAGAGCGCCCGCCAGACCGTGTCGATGTGGGACGGCTCGCACGGCAACGCGCTGCCCACACTGAGCTGGGTCGGACTCGCGATCACCGACGAGGCCGGGCACGAGTCGGGTCCCCACGGTGACGCCGCCCGCGCCGCGGTTCGCGACAGCGACGGTCGCGTCGGTGACGTGCTGGCCGCGGTCGAGCGAGCCGGCGCATTGGATCGAACGGCGGTGTTCGTGATCGCCGATCACGGCATGGAGCAGAACGACGCGACGAACACCGCCTCGTGGTCCGACGCGCTCACCGAGACCGGCGTCGCACACCGCGACGTCGAGGGATTCATCTATCTCGATTAGAGCGTGCGCCGAGAGGCGGCACGCTCCATCGAGACAGCGCCCTCGTCGGCGAAGCCGGCGTGCGCCGAGAGGCGGCACGCTCCATCGAGACAGCGCCCTCGTCGGCGAAGCCGG
>JAYTFP010000350.1:0-7427 GCA_043734285.1 Acidimicrobiaceae bacterium | reverse complement strand
CATGGATGCCGACGCTCTCGAGCTGCAGCTCCGCGAGTTCGCCGATGACGAGACGGAGTCCGTGCCCGAGTCGGAACTCGAACCCGAGGTCGCCGCGGCGCCGCCTGAGTCAGAGCCCGAACCCGCGACCGCGAGGGTGACGGCGACCGCGACGCCGGCGATCGAGCCGCCCCCCGAGGCGTCGACCCACCGCGTCCGCGCCGCCCGCTCGTCGGCTGAGATGATCACGATCTCGGCCGGGCGCCTCGACGAACTCGTCCGCCTCGTCGGCGAATCGGCCGCAGCGCATCTTCGAATCGGACGTCTGCTCGCCGATCAGCTCGGCGTCGACCCCGCGAGCCTCACCGAGTTCCGCGATCTGTCGCGCGTGCTCAACGACCTGCAGGAGCGCACGATGCGCGCCCGAATGGTGCCGGTCTCGACGATCACCGATCAGCTCCACCGCGCGGTGCGTGACCTCGGTCGTTCGCTCCGCAAGGACGTGATCTGGGAGGTCCGCGGCGACGACACCGAGCTCGATCGCGGTGTATTGCAGCGTCTGTCCGACCCGCTCGTCCACCTCGTGCGCAACGCGGTCGACCACGGTATCGAGGGCGCGGAGGAGCGCGCCGCGGCGGGCAAGCCCGATCAGGCCACGGTGCGGCTGCACGCCATGCAACTCGGCTCCTAGGTGATCATCACGGTCAGCGACGACGGCGACGGGATCGACGTCGAGCGAGTCCGCGCCGAGGCGGCCGCCCGCGGCACCGACACTGCAGGATTGTCCGACGAAGAGGTCATGTACCTCATCTTCCGCACCGGCTTCTCGACCGCGGAATACATCTCCGAGATCTCAGGCCGGGGCGTCGGTCTCGACGCCGTGCGTGAGAGCGTCGAGAGCGTCCGCGGGCGCATCGAGATTCGCTCCGAACGCGGCGTGGGATCCGAGTTCCGTCTGATCGTGCCGATCACGCTCGCGGTCATGCCGTGTCTGCTGGTGTCGGCCGGAGACCGTTCGTTCGCGCTGCCGATGCACTCGGTCATGCAGTCGGTGGCACACGACCCGACGACCGAGACGCACGCAGAGGGCCAGTCGTTCGTCTGGATCGGCGAGCAGCCGGTGCCGGTCGCAAGCCTCGCCGAGATGCTCGGAATCCCTGCGAGCCCTGGCGATTCGGTCGGCCCGATCATCGTGGTCGGCGGAGTCACCCGACGCTATGCGTTCCGAGTCGACGCGCTGTCGGGTCAGCGTGACGTGGTGGTCAAAGGCTTGGGTGGACTCCTGCCGCGCCTCGATCTGCTCGCCGGCGCCAGCGTCGAACCCGACGGCTCGATCGTTCTCGTCCTCGATGCCGCCGGACTCATCGATCGTGCGCGGCTCGCTCGCACCGGTGGTGACCGCCTGGCGGCCATGCTCGAACTGGAGCTCCAGGACGACGATCTCCTCGATCGGCCGCAGCGGGGGACGATCCTCGTTGTCGACGACGCGATGACCGTGCGCGAGCTGCAACGGTCGATCCTCGAGCGGTCCGGCTTCGAGGTGCGCCTCGCCGCCGACGGGCTCGAAGCGCTCGCCGCACTCGAGCAGGGGGCGCCCGACCTCGTCCTCACCGACGTCGAAATGCCGAACATGGACGGGTTCACGCTCACCGAGACCATTCGGGCGAAGCCCGAGTTCGCGAATCTGCCGATCCTCATCCTGACATCGCGATCCAGTGACACCGATCGGCAGCGCGGCCTCGACGCCGGTGCCGACGGCTACATCACCAAGAGTTCCTTCGATGAGACGAGCCTCCTCGCCGCGGTGAATCGCCTGCTGGGACGGCGGTGATGGCCCGCCCGGCGGGCCGGTCGATGCGGGTCGTGGTGGTCGAGGACTCACTCGTCCAACGGCGCCATCTCGTGAAGGTGCTGCAACACGACGGCGACATCGACGTGGTCGGCGAGGCCGAGGACGCGAAGACGGCCGTGGTCCTCGTGGAGGCGCTGCGGCCCGACGTGGTCACGCTGGACCTCAACATCCCCGGTGGCGGGGGGCATCAGGCGATCGAGCAGATCATGGCGCATCGTCCGACACCGATCCTCGTGCTCTCGGCGACGGTGGCCGATCGATCGTCCGCGCCGGCGGTCGAGGCGCTGGTCGCGGGCGCGCTCGACGTGCTCCCCAAGCCCGGGCGCTGGACGGCCGAGAACGAGGCCGACATCCGCCGAGCGGTGCGCGCCATCCGCGGCGCGACCGTGCTGCGTCACCCGCGCGGGCATCTCAATCGTCCCGTTCCGACCCGCGCGCCGCAGAGCGGTCGCCGCGGGAGCGATCGCGTGGTCGCGATCGCAGCATCGACGGGCGGGCCGACCGCGCTCGTCGAGGTGCTCTCCGGACTGGCCGCGGTCGACGCGCCGGTGCTCGTCGTCCAGCACCTCCATCCCGAGTTCGTCGAGGGCCTCGTCTCCTGGTTGGCGCGCACGACCCCGCTACCGGTTCGGCTCGCCGCCGACGGCGACGTCCTGATACCGGGCACCGTCTTCATCGGCCCCGGCGGCACGCACCTGACGCTCGGCCCCGGCCGTCGGATCCGGCTCGATCCGTCGCCCGACACGATCCATCGGCCGTCCGCCGATGTGCTGTTCAGTTCCGTCGCAGAGCAGGTCGGCTCCGCGGCGGTCGGCGTCATCCTCACGGGCATGGGGGCCGACGGCGCGGCCGGCATCTTGAAGATCCGCCAGGCGGGTGGCGCCACGATCGGCCAGGACGAGGCCTCGTGTGCGGTGTTCGGCATGCCCCGCGCTGCCGCCCGACTCGACGCGCTCGACGCGCTGCTCCCGCTCGGCGAGATCGCTGGTGCGATCGTCCGCGCCCAACAGCCGGTGACGCGATGAGCACCGCGAGCGCAACCGCGGTCGACGTGGCGGCGAGTGTCCTCGCCCGACGGGCCGGCCTGCGCATCGAGGATTCGATGAGGGGTCGGCTCACACGCTGTCTCGCTGACGAGGCGACGGCGCGACGCGTCGGCATCGACGACTACGCGCATCGACTCGATTCCGATGCCGCCGCGCTACAGAGCCTGCTGAACGGCCTGACGGTCCAGGAGACGGCGTTCTTCCGAGATCCGGCGCACTTCGCCGCCCTGGCCGATGTCGTGCTGCCGACGCTCGACCGCCCGTTGACGATCTGGAGCGCGGGCTGCGCGAACGGTCAGGAGCCGTACAGCCTCGTGATGCTGCTCGACACGCTCGGTGATCACGTGTCAACAGTCGTCGCGTCGGACATCTCGACGCTCGCGCTCGAACGCGCACGCGCCGCCCGGTACTCGCGCCGCGAGGTCGCGGGGCTGTCACCGGAGTACCGCGAGCGCTATTTGACGAGGACCGGACGCGACGAGTTCGAGGTCGTCCCGGCCGTGCGCGATCGCGTCGAGTTCGTCCATCACAACCTTGCCGACGACGTACCGCCGTTCGCTCCCGCCACCTGCCCGATCGTCTTCTGCCGCAACGTGCTCATCTACTTCACGCCGGCCGACACGGTGCGCGTGCTGAATCGGCTCGCCGATTGGATGACGCCCGACGGCATGCTCTTCCTCGGCTACTCCGAATCGCTCTGGCAGATCACCGACCGCTTCCAACTCGAGCGCCTCGGCACGGCCTTCGCCTATCGGCGCCGCCAGCCGGGTGCGCATCCCTCCGCGCCGCGGCGTCAACGCGTCGACGCTGCCCGACCCAAGGCGACTCGGCGGGCCAAGCCACTACGCGCCGCGCAGCAGCGGGCTTCCGCAGATGCCGAGGGCTCTGTGACCAAGGGCTCTGTTGCTGAGGGCTCCGTCGACGTGACCGTCGAGGAGTTGCTCGACCAGGGCGAGTCCGCCTCGCGTGTCGGCGACCTCGCGGCGGCGATCACCTCGTTCCGCAAGTGCGTCTACCTCGACCCCGACCGCGTGATCGCTCACTTCCATCTGGGACTCGCGCTCGAGGCGACCAACGACGTGCCGGCCGCGCAGCGGGCCTTCGCATCCGCGCTCGCGGCGCTCGATCGCGGCGGCCGCTCGGCCGCCGAGGACAGCCTCGAGGGCTACGACCTCGACGAGTTGGCGAGAGTGCTCGGAGCCCGCATCACGACCCCCGACAGAGAGGACACGCCATGATCACCGTGGTTTGTTTCCGAGTGGGTGATGGCCAGTACGCCATCCCCGTCGAGCACGTGCAAGAGGTCCGATCGGGCGATCAGCTCGTGCCGCTGCCGTCACCACGCGACGGTGTCGTCGGGCTGTTGCACGATCACGGCCGGGCGATCACGGTGCTCGCGACATTCGGTCCGGGCGAGGACCACGTGGTGCTGTTGCGCCACGGCGACCGCACGTTCGGGCTCGCCGTCGGCGAGGTCACTTCGGTCAGCACCGTCCCCGACGAGATCGCCGCGGCCCCGGCGGGGCAGCGCGACGAACTGGTGACGGGAGTGATCAACACGCCGACCGGGCTCTGGCTGATGGTCGACATCGCTCTGCTCGACGCGCGTCTCGACGCGGTCGACGTGCCAGAGGAGAACACGGCTCTGAGCGAGATCGAGCATCCGGGCGAGGTCGTGCACGCATGAGTGCCGCCACCGTGCTGGTCGCCGAGGACTCGCTCGTCGTCAGGGCCGTGCTCCGTCAACATCTCGAGCGTCAGGGCTATGAGGTGGTGGAGGCCCAGGACGGGACTGCCGCACTCGCCGCGTGTCGCGAGCGCGTCCCCGATGTGATCCTCCTCGACATCGAGATGCCCGGGCTGAACGGCTTCGACGTGCTCCGCGCGCTGAAGTCCGATCCGCAGCTCGAGGACCTGCCGGTCGTGTTCCTCACCGGCCGCACGCGGACAGAGGATCTCGTCGAGGGCCTTCGACTCGGCGCCCACGACTATCTGAAGAAGCCCTTCGAAGCGCCCGAGCTGATCGCTCGGGTGAGTGCTGCCGTTCGCGTCAAGACACTGCAGGACGAGTTGCGGGCCCGCAACGACGAGCTCGATCGCTTCAGCCGGACCGACGCCCTCACGGGTCTCTTCAACCGGCGCCACCTCGACGAGCGCATCGAGGAGTGGAAGCGTTCGTCGCACGTCGGGGGTCAGCGTTTCGGGGCCGTCATGTTCGACCTCGATCACTTCAAGCTCGTGAACGACACGGTCGGTCACGCGGGTGGCGACGCAGTGCTCCGAGAATTCGCGTCGCGTCTCCTCAATCAGGTGCCCGTCACGGCAGTGACGTGTCGCTGGGGCGGTGAGGAGTTCCTCGTCGTGCTGCCGTCGACCGACGAAGACGAGGTCGTCGAACTGGCCCGGCGCGTCATCGCGGCCGTCGCCGGCACGACGTTCTCGCTCGAGGGCGACATCGAACTCGAGCTGACCGTCAGTGCAGGGGCGGCCACGAGTGACGGGCGCGATCCTGAGGCGTTGATCCGATCGGCCGACGCGGCTCTCTACGAAGCCAAGGAGTCGGGCCGCAATCGCGTCGTCGTCAGCTGAACGCGACGACCGGCACGGTGAGCCGGATCGTGCCGGCGTGCAGGAACTGAAGGGTCACCTCGACATGGTCGCCGACGCGGAGTGTTCGGGTGAGACGGTTGAGCATGAGGTGACGGTCCGACGGCGCGAGCCGGAGTGTGCGCCCCGACTTGATGATGAGCGGACCCGTCGGCATCATCCGCTCCTGCGCGCCCACGTGCATGGTCAAGTGGACCTCGGCTGACTGCGACGCATCGCTCGTGGCCGAGAGCAAGGTGTCGGATTCCGACGCCGTGTTGCGAATGGTCATGTACGCGTTCGCGACGTCGGGGCTCGGTGGCGCCGGGATTCGCAGGTCGGAGACGACGATGGTGTGTCCGTCGCTACCGCATGCGGTCGTGGTTGCGCTGAAGACGAGCAGAAGCGGGAGGAGCACGACGACGCGGCGCATCATGGCGCGAGCGGCCATCCGCCGACGAGGAGTTTCATGTCGTGGGCGATGCGGTCTGTCGCGACGCCGTCGGTGAACACGACGTGCGCGAGGTCGTCGCCGGTGAACGCATAGACCACCGAGACGTGACCGACCGTGTAGTCGCCGTCGGAGGTCGGCTCCTTGACGATCGGGGGAAGACCCATCGAGTCGAGCGCCGAGTTCACCTGAGCCACCGTGCCGGTCAGGCCGGTGAACGAGGCGCCGAAGTGATCGAGCCAGGCCCGCAGCACGGGCGCGGTGTCGCGTTCGGGGTCGGAGGTGACGAACACGACCTTGATGTTCGCAGCGATGTCGGGCGCGAGGCTCCGGTAGGCGGCGCCGATGTCGGCCATGGTCGTCGGGCACACGTCAGGACAATGGGTGTAGCCGAAGTAGAGCAGCGTGACAGCGCCGCTCGTTGCCTTCGCGAGGTCGAAGGCGGCCCCTGAAGTGTCAGTCAGCACGAATGACGGCTTGGGTGTCGCGGGGGATTGCTCGACCGCGCCGACGAGGCCCTTGGGGTTGCGGCCGTTCAGCGGTTGGTTCACCGAGTCGGCCTGGTCGGTGTTCGCGGGTGTGTCAGAGGAGCATGCGGGCGCCGCGATCAGGAGCAGCACCGCGAGGAGTGCGACACGGCGGCGCACGCCGACGGTGCGCACATGGGAAAGTGACCGCATGACACCGAGACTACGGGTCCGGCTCGGCCGAGTGGTTGCGGCGGTCGTCACGGTCGTCGCGATGGGCGGCGTCGTCGCCTGCTCCGACGCGACGCCGCACCCCGACTACTTCGCGCCGGTCGACGCGGCAAGGCCGGCTGACTTCGACTACACGATTCCCCCGGGCACCGGCGCGAAGATCGCTGCCGACCAGCCCGTCAGCATCCTGCCGGCGGTGCTGAACGCCAAGATCGGACAGACGATTCGGATCTCCAACAACGACACGGTGGGCGAGACGGCAGGTCCGTTCTGGGTAGGGCCGGGCAAGGTGATCGCGCTGCGGTTCTCGTCGAGCGCCCACATCGACAGCTACTGCCAGTTGCACCCGAGCGGCAAGCTCATCATCAACGTCACTGCGTGAACTCGAAACGATGAGACACCTCTCGGCGCGAATGCCACGCGTGCTGCGGCCCCCCGAGGCGATCGCGGCGGTCGCCGCGCTCGTCCTCGGTCTCGTTCACCAACTGGTCGTTCCGAATTCGGGCACCGATCTCGCCCTCCAGTTGGATCGCGCCTCGTTTGCTCGTGCGGCGCCCTTCACCCCGGTCGACCTGTCGTTCTTCTCCGGTGTCCACCCGTTCAGCTACTCGCTGCTGACGCCGTGGATCATGGCCGTCCTCGGCGTCGGTCTCGCGGGACTCCTTACCGCGGTCGCTGCCGCCGTGCTGTTCGCACGCCTGCTCCGCGACCTTCGGTTCCCGTACATGTCGGCGGTGCTCGGCGCGGTGTTCGCCGTGGCGAACGTCGTGAGTGGTCGCACGACGTTCGCTCTCGCGGCCGTCGCGCTCCTGGCC
>JAYTFP010000349.1:0-7529 GCA_043734285.1 Acidimicrobiaceae bacterium | reverse complement strand
TTCGACGTCGACATCGAGCCGGTTCGGCTCGAGGCGATACCGGCGGCCGACCAGTACCTGGTGGCGGGCGGCGGGGTGCTGCAACGCGACGAGGGGACGCTGCTCCTACTTGCCGACCCGTTCAGCTTCCCCATCGACCACGTACTCGATCACCTCGCCGAGGTCGCGCCCAATGTGGCGATCATCGGTGGCATGGCGTCGGCCGCTCGAGGACCGGGCGGCAACGTGCTGGTCGCCGACGACGAGCTGTTCCGAGAGGGTGCCGTCGGGGTGTATCTCCCGCCCGAGATCGTCGTCGGCCCGGTGGTCTCGCAGGGGTGCCGTCCGATCGGGCAGCCTCTCATCGTGACGCGCTCCGAGCGCAACGTGATCTACGAGATCGCCGGACAGCCTGCTCTCGACCGCCTGAACGAGCAGATCGAGCAGCTCGACGCGGTCGATCGACAACTGCTGAGCGAAGGGCTGCACATCGGCCGCGTGATCGACGAGCGACGCGACCAATTCGAGCGCGGTGACTTCCTGATCCGCGGCGTGATCGGGGCAGACCGATCGGTCGGCGCGCTCGCCGTCGGGTCCGAGATCGAGCCCGGCGCGACCGTGCAGTTCCAGGTCCGCGATGCCAAGTCGGCCGACGAAGACCTTCGGCTCATGCTCCATGGCCGTCGGGCGAAGGGAGCGTTGGTGTTCACGTGCAACGGCCGCGGAATGAACCTGTTCGACGTGCCCAGTCACGATGCGTCCGTCGTCAGCGAACAGACTGGCGGCGCGGTGGCGGGCATGTTCTGCGCGGGGGAACTCGGGCCGGTTGGTGGACGCAACTTCGTCCACGGTTTCACCGCGTCGATCGCACTGTTCGGTGAGTCCGCGTGAGTGCTCGCACTCGACTGAGGCTTGTCGGGGTCGCACTCGTGGGGCTCCTTGCCGCGGCATGCCTCCCGCCCGCGCCCGTCGTCAGCTCGCGTTTCGCGTCGTCGGTCGCGTCGGTCAGCCGCGAACGCCTCGGCCTCTCGTGGCGACCGGGATGTCCCGTCGCGCCGGGCGACCTCCGACTGGTCTCGGTGAGCTACTACGGCTTCGACGCCCGACCCCATCGCGGCGAACTGATCGTGAACGCCACCATCGCCAACGCGACGGTGACCGCGTTTCGGCTGCTCTTCGCGCAGCGCTTCCCCATTCGGCGCTTGGAGTCGAGCGAGAAGTTCCTCGGCCCTGACGACTTCGCTGCGGACGGCTCGTTCATCGAGCATCTCGACCGGCCCGACACCGTCGACGACACCGCCGCGTTCATGTGCCGTCCCTCGACCGGCGGCGGGGTGTGGTCGGCGCACGCGTACGGGCTGGCGATCGACGTGAATCCGCTCGAGAATCCGTACGTCAACGGACGGATCGTGCCGGTCAACGGTGCGGCCTACCTGACGAGGTCGATGGCGGCGAAGGGACTGATCCACTCGGGGTCCGCGACGGTGCGCGCGTTCGCCTCGGTGAGGCTCAGCTGGGGCGGATCGTGGCGGTCGTTGAAGGACTACATGCACTTCACCGCGACCGGGAAGTAGCCCGCCACCCGAGAGGTAGGCTCGCCCCGCAACCCCGACCCGAAGGACTGCACGCGTGGGTAACGAGACCGGAGTCGAATCGGAGCGCCGCGCCATCGCGGTCATCAAGGGCCTCGCCATGGACGGTCCCGGCAAGGCCAAATCGGGTCACCAAGGCACGGCGATAGCACTCGCGCCCCTCGCCCACGTGTTGTGGACGCGGATCATGCGTTACGACGCCGCGGCTCCCGACTGGGACGATCGCGACCGCTTCGTGCTGTCGGCCGGCCACGCCTCGATCCTGCAGTACTCGATGCTCTACCTCACCGGCTACGGGCTCACGCTCGGCGACCTCGAGCAGTTCCGTCAGCTCGGTTCGCTGACACCCGGCCACCCCGAGGTGCACCACACGACGGGCGTCGAGGTGACGACCGGGCCGTTGGGCCAGGGTGTCGCCAACGCGGTCGGCATGGCGATCGCCGAGCAGTCGCTTCGCGCCCGTTTCGGTTCGTCGGTGTGCGACCACCAGGTCTGGGCCATCTGTGGCGACGGCGACCTCAGCGAGGGCGTGAGCCACGAGGCCGCGTCGCTCGCCGGTCACCTCGGCCTCGGCCATCTCAACATGGTCTACGACGACAACCACATCTCGATCGACGGGCCCACCGAGCTGTCGCTCAGCGACAACGCGGCCGAGCGGTTCCGGGCGTACGGCTGGCACGTGATCGAGGCCGGCGAGATCGCCGAAGACCTCGACGCGCTCGAGTGTGCGCTCGTCGCCGCACGCGACGAAGAGTCGCGACCGTCGCTGGTGATCGTGAGGTCGCACATCGCCTTCCCCTCGCCGCAGCACACCGACGATCCGGCAGCCCACGGGCTTGCATTCAGCGCTGATGACATCGCCGCGACCAAGGTCGTGCTCGGGCTGCCGCCCGACGAGTCGTTCTACGTTCCGGACGAGGTGCTCGAGCTCTACCGCACCGCGGGCCGGCGTGGATCGGTCGACCGCGAGAAGTGGCTCGACGGTCTCGCAGAGGTACTCGGAGATCTGGCCGGCGAGTACGCCGCCCGTCTGAGCGGCACGCCGTTCGAGGGCTGGGCCGACCATCTGCCGACGTTCGAGGTCGGCGAGAAGATCGCCACCCGCGTCGCGATGGCCAAGGTGCTCAACGCGATCCTCGATGACATCCCCGGCCTCGTCGCTGGCGGCGCCGATCTGACGGGCAACACCGGCGTCGAGCTGAAAGGCGTTGCGCCGTTGAGTGCCGACAACCCCGGCGGTCGTCAGATCCACTTCGGCGTGCGCGAGCACGCGATGGGTTCGCTCATGAACGGCATGGCGTTGCACGGCGGCATGGTGCCGGTCGGCGGGACGTTCCTCGTGTTCAGCGACTACATGCGTCCCGCGGTACGGCTTGCCGCACTGATGCAGACCGACGTGATCTTCTCGTGGACCCACGACTCGGTGGGTGTCGGCGAGGACGGTCCGACGCATCAGCCGGTCGAGCACGTCGCCGCGTTGAGAGCGATCCCCGGCCTCGAGGTGATGCGTCCGGCAGACGCGAACGAAACCTCGTTCGCGATGCGACTCGCGATCGAGACGGCCGGTCCGACCGCGATGATCCTCAGTCGTCAGAACCTCCCGGTGCTCGCAGGCACGAGCTACGACGGCGTGGCCAAGGGCGGCTACGTGCTCGTCGAAGCGGACGACGCACGCGTCACGCTCGTCGCCACCGGCTCCGAGGTCTCGCTCGCCGTCGAGGCCGCTGCAGCGCTCGGTGCCACGGGCACACCGGCGAGGGTCGTGTCACTCCCCTGCTGGGAGCGGTTCGAGGCGGCCGGCCGCGGGTACCAGAGCGAGGTGCTGCGCCCGTCGATTCCGTCATTGTCGATCGAGGCCCAGGTCTCGTTCGGTTGGTCACGGTGGGTCAACGCGTCGGTGGCCATCGACCGGTTCGGTACATCCGCTCCGGGCGACATCGCCCTCGATGCCCTCGGCATCAATCTGACCCATGTCGTCGAGGCCGCGAACGCCCTGATGACCGCCGGCACCTGACACTTGCGGCAGGCCCGGACATGCCGATAGATCAACAAACGACCACGCTCAGGAGCTTCCCCATGACCAGACTCCATGACCTCCACAGCCAGCAGGGGCAGAGCCCGTGGCTCGACAACCTGCGCCGCGACTGGATCGTCGACGGCGAGATCCAGCGGTGGGTCGACCAGGGTGTTCGGGGAATCACCTCGAATCCCTCGATCTTCCAGAAGTCGATCTCAACCGGCACCGCATACGACGAGCAGTTCGCCGAACTCGTGAACGGTGGCTCATCGATCGACGAGGCCTACTGGGAGCTCGTGATCCGCGACATCGTCGACGCGTTGGGCATCCTGCGCGCGACCTACGACTCGTCGGCGGGCGAGGACGGTTACGTGTCGGTCGAGGTCGCACCGGCGTTGGCGATGGACCAGGCCGGCACCGAGGCCGCGGCCCGCGTGCTGAGCGAGCGCATCGGGCTGCCGAACCTCTACGTGAAGATCCCGGCGACGAAGCCCGGCGTGCCGGCGATCCGCCAGATGATCGCCGAGGGGCGCCCGATCAACGTGACGCTGATCTTCTCGCTCGATCGTCACGCCGAAGTGATCGAGGCCTACATCTCCGGTCTCGAGGAACTCGCGAAGGATCCGCAGGCCGACCTCTCGACGGTGTCGTCGGTCGCCTCGTTCTTCATCAGCCGGGTCGACACCGAGATCGACAAGCGACTCAACGCCATCGGTACCGAGGAGGCGCTCTCGCTGAGGGGCACGGGCGCGGTCGCTCAGGGTCAGCTCGCCTACCAGTTGTTCCTCGAGAAGTTCTCAGGCCCCCGCTGGGAAGCACTCGCGCCCCGAGGCGCGCGAGTGCAGCGTCCCCTGTGGGCGTCGACCTCGACGAAGAACCCGGCCTACCCCGACACGCTCTACATCGACGCGCTGGTCGGGCCCGACACGGTGAACACGATTCCCGACGCGACGCTCGTCGCGTTCGAGGACCACGGCACCGTCGCCCGCACGATCGACGCGGATCCCGCCGGGGCCATGTCGACCTGGGAGCGGATCGGTGCGCTCGTCGACCTCGACGACGTCGGCCAGGTGCTCGAGGACGAGGGCGTCGCCTCGTTCCAGAAGGCATTCGACGAGCTACTCGAAACCCTGGAGAAGAAGGCCACCGGCCTGTGACCCGCTATCGAGTCGAGCGCCCGACCTCGATCACCGTCATCTGCATCCTCATGGCGATCGGAGCGTTGGTCGCGATCCCGCTCGCGCTGGCAGCCCGCTCGACCACATTGGCGCTGCCGTCGTGGTACGCACCCTTCGTTCTGTTCTCAGCTGCCGTCGGACTCGTCTCGATGGCGGGCCTCTGGCAGATGAAGAAGTGGGCCGTCTACTTGTACGCCACGATGTTCGTCGTCGCCCAGATGGCGCTCGTCGTGGGCAAAGTCTGGTCGCCGATCGGCGCAATCATCCCGATCGTCTACATCGCGATCATGACCTCGAAGCTCTCGGAGATGGACTGACAGCAGCGTTTGGGCTCGACAAGCGCGGTGGGTTCTGATTTCGAACTAACGTCGCCGTCGTGCCCGATCCAGCGTCTGATCCAGCGCCCGACGCCGAGCCCACCGACCACTCGGCCTGTTCGATCGCCCGATCACTCGAGATCATCGGTGACCGCTGGACGATCTTGATCCTCCGTGACGCGTTCCGCGGAATCCGGCGCTTCGACGACTTCCGGCGCGACCTCGACATCGCCCGCCCTGTGCTCGCCGATCGGCTGCGCAAGCTGGTCGAGGCGGGAGTGCTGGTGAAGGTGCCCTACCAGGATCGGCCGCCCCGTCACGAGTACCGCCTCACCGCGATGGGGATGGAGCTGTCGCCCGCGCTCGTCGCGCTGATGCACTGGGGCGACCGTCATCTGTCCGAGGGCGGCCCGCCCACGGTGCTGACGCACGAAACGTGCGGCCACGAACTGGAGCAGGGCTTCTGGTGCGCCACGTGCCAGCAGACGATCTCGCCCGGCCACATTTCGTCACGACCGGGTCCCGGGGCGACATCGGGTCGACACGACACGCGAGGAACACGTGCACGAACTGCTTGATCTCGAACTCCCCGAACTGATGCGTCGTGCCCGCGCCGTGCGTGACGCAGCGTTCGGCAACCGAGTCACCTACTCGCCGAAGGTGTTCATCCCACTCACCAAGCTCTGCCAGGACCGCTGCGGCTACTGCACGTTCGCCCAACCGCCCGCCCGCGTCGAAGCGCCGTACATGAGCATCGACGAAGTGCTCGAGATCGCGCGCCACGGCGCGGCGCGGGGATGTCACGAGGCGCTCTTCACGCTCGGCGAGCGTCCCGAGCTGCGGTACCCGGCCGCGGCCGACTGGCTTGTCGAGCACGGGTACGCGACGACGGTCGAGTATCTGATTGCCGCGGCGCGGGCGGTGCTCGACGAGACGGGCCTGCTCCCCCACGCCAACGCCGGCGCGTTGTACGCCGACGAGCTGGCGCTCCTGCGCGCGGTGTCGCCCAGCCAGGGGATGATGCTCGAATCGCTGAACCCCGATCTCAATTGTCACCGCGGCTCACCCGACAAGACGCCCGAGCGGCGCCTGACAACGCTCGAGGCGGCAGGCGAACTCGCGATCCCGTTCACGACAGGCATCCTCGTGGGCATCGGCGAGTCGCGCGCCGACCGGGTCGACGCGCTCGTTGCGATCGCGGCGAGCCACCGTCGATGGGGCCACGTGCAGGAAGTGATCGTCCAGAACTTCCTGCCGAAGGACGGCACGGCGATGCACGCGGCGCCGCCCTGCCCGACCGACGAGTACCTCGAGGCGCTGGCGCTCGCCCGCCTCATCCTTCCGAGTGACATCCACCTGCAGGCGCCGCCCAACCTCTCCGACGATTTCGGCGTGCTGCTCGACGCCGGCATCGACGACTGGGGCGGTGTCTCGCCCGTCACCGCCGATCACGTCAATCCCGAGCGCCCATGGCCCGCGCTCGATCTGCTCGCAGCTGCGACAGAGGCTCGTGGATTCGAGCTCGCCCCCCGTCTGACGATCCATCCCGAGTACGTCCGCGATCCCGAGCGGTGGATCGACGCCGGGCTCCACTTCGCCGTACTCGATCGCAGCGACGCCGACGACCTCGGCCGCGACGACGAACGCGGGTGGTACTCGGGGGCCGACGTCGATCCGCCGAGCATTCTGTCGGCGACTCACGAGTTGACGATCCGGCCCGACCGGCCACGCGACGCGATCGACCACGTGCTCGCCGGCGTCGCTGCCGGCGAGGTGCCGGGCATCGACGAGATCGTCACGCTCTTCGGAGCGCGAGGCACACAGGTGACACGCGTCGCGGCGTTCGCCGACGAGCTACGCCGCATCACCGTCGGCGACGAGGTCACATGGGTCTCGAACCGCAACATCAACTACACGAACGTCTGCACGTTCAAATGCAAGTTCTGCGGCTTCTCGAAGGGCCCGCTCTCGCTCAACCTGCGTGGCACTCCGTACCTCCTGACGCTGGACGACATCGCCGAACGAGTGCGCGAGGCGTGGGACATGGGCGCGACCGAGGTGTGCCTGCAGGGCGGCATCCATCCCAACTTCGACGGCAACTACTACGTCGACGTGACCAAGGCGGTGAAGGAGGCGGCACCCGACATCCACGTGCACGGATTCACCGCGCTCGAGGTCACCGAGGGCGCGAAGCGCCTCGACGAGCCACTCGAGGACTACCTGCAGCGCATGATGGATGCGGGTCTGCGCACGCTGCCGGGCACGGCGGCCGAGATCCTCGACGACGAGGTTCGAGCGGTGCTCTGCAGCGACAAGATCAACACCGAGGAATGGCTCCACGCGCACCGCACGGCGCACGGCCTGGGGCTGCGCTCGAACGTGACGATCATGTTCGGATCGATCGAGCGGCCCGTGCACTGGGCACGGCATCTCGTGCGCACGCGCG
>JAYTFP010000348.1:0-7253 GCA_043734285.1 Acidimicrobiaceae bacterium | reverse complement strand
CGTCGACTTCGACAGCACGCCCGTCATCGTCGCGGGAACGGGCTACACCGGCGAGGACGGCGTCGAGTTGGCCGTGCCCGCCGAGCGCGCCGCCGATGTGTGGCGAGCGGTCACGTCGGTCGGCATCGAGCCCGCGGGTCTCGGCGCCCGCGACACGCTGCGTCTCGAGGCGGCGCTCCCGCTGCACGGACACGAACTCGGCCCCGGTATCACGTCGCTGAACGCTCGGCTCGAGTGGGTCGTGAGCTGGACGAAGGGTCCGTTCCGCGGTCGCGACGCCTTGGCCGCACAGAAAGAGGCCGGCGTCACCCCGTTGCTCGCGGCGATCTCGGTGCCAGGGCGCCGTCCGCCGCGGGCCGATCAGCGAGTGCTGCGTGATGGCGTCGATGTCGGCGTGGTCAGCAGCGGCAACTTCTCGCCGATGCTCGACCACGGCATCGCGTTGGCGTTCCTCGACGCCGCGGTGGCCGTGGGCGACGCAGTGCAGATCGACGCCCGCGGCAGCCTGCTCGACGCCGAGGTCGTCAAGCCCCCGTTCGTGGCCAAGCACTGACGCCAGGCCGCCGGCCAGGTGTCGGCTCACGCGTTCGTCCAGCGGTCGTGTCAGCCGACACCTCGGCCCTGATGACTCGTGTGCGAGTATCGACCCGTGAGCATCGTCGCGAACGCTCTACTGACGAGGCTGGGGAGGCGGTAAGAACCCGGAGGGCATCCTGTGGGGCGGAGCGATGAACAAGGCGTCGGTTGAGGCGATAGCCGACAAGGTCGGATCACTTCCGTGGAACGAGCCCGATCTCGTGCAGCTGTTCGTCAAGGACCAAGGCCAAGGCTACTTCCGAGTCTGGATGATCATCGACGGTCGCATGACCCAGCTCGTTCCGAAGGTCGTGTCGACCTGGGATGACGGTCCCTAGCTTCAAACCGGCGCCACCGGTACCCAACATCTTCTCTGCGACGGTGAACATGCGGGGCAGTCTCGCCTCGCACATCGATGGGCGCTACGGCGGCCCGCTGACATCGAGCCGCGGGCCGGATCTGACACGGTCGATCAGCTCGCAGGTGCCGCGGTCGGCGCCGGGGGCGGTTGCTCGGGCGGGGTGTGTGCCTTGGCGAGCATCGCGATCGAGCGGAACGCATCCATGATCTCGATGGGGATCGGGAAGACGATTGTCGAGTTGTTCTCCGTGGCGATCTCGGACATCGTCTGCAGCTGACGCAGCTGCAGCGCGCCCGGCGAGCGGGTCAGCATGTCGGCGGCCTCGCCGAGCCGTTGCGACGCCTGCATCTCACCCTCGGCCGCGATGATCTTGGCCCGTCGTTCGCGCTCGGCTTCGGCCTGTTTGGCCATGGCGCGCTGCATGCCCTCGGGCAGGCCCACGTCGCGGATCTCGACCCGGTGCACCTTCACGCCCCACGGCTCGGTCTGACTGTCGAGTGCGACCTGCAGTTCGGCGTCGATGCGATCGCGTTCGGAGAGCAGCTGATCGAGTTCGTGACGGCCGACGATCGCCCGCAATGACGTCTGGGCGACCAGCTGCGCCGAGGTGTACCAATCACGGATCTTCACCACCGACGCGGCGGCGTCGACCACCTGGAAGTACGCGACCGCGTCGACGGTGACCGTGACGTTGTCCTTGGTGATGACAGCCTGCGGTGTGACGGGCACCGCCGCGATCTGCAAGTTGGTCTTGATGATCTTGTCCATGATCGGGACCACGAAGAAGACGCCGGGACCTTTCGCGCCGACGCACCGGCCGAGCCGGAAGATCACGCCGCGCTCGTACTCCTGGACGATCCGAATGCTCTTCGCGAGCACGAAGATGATGAGCAACACCAGACCGATGGCGATGAAGCCGATGATGCCGGCCGCGGATGGTGACGACGTCGATTGAGCGAACACTGTGCCTCCCGGATGGACCGGGGCGACGCTAGCGCGCAGCCGCGTCGACGAGGTGTTGGAAGAGGCGCTGTTGCACGGGGTCGTCCGCGGCGCTGTCCTCGGGGTGCCACTGCACCGCGACCAGCCACTGACCGGGCTCGTCGAGTTCGAGCCCTTCGACGACGCCGTCGGCGGTGCGCGCCACGACTCGCAGCCCGTCGCCGACGCGATCGACGGCCTGATGGTGGTGGCACTCGCCGCGGGCGGTCGTCGTACCGGTCACGCGAGCGAGCAGCGACTCGTCGTCGATGGTGATGTCGTTGGCTGCTGAGCCACCACCGCCTGGCACCCCGTGCGCTCCGAGGCCGTCGAGGTCGCCGAGGTGCTGGTGCAGCGTGCCGCCGTAGACGACATTCAGCAATTGGAGGCCCCGACAGATGCACAACACCGGCTTGCCGGCGCGGATCGTCGCCTCGAGCAGGGCTTGCTCGAAATGGTCCTGCAGCTCGCTCACGCCGTAGACGGTCTCGTGGGGCGCCTCGCCGTAGGCGCGTGGGTCGACGTCGGGGCCGCCGGTGAGAACGAGCCCGTCGAGCGACGCGACGATTCGGTCGGCCGAGGTTTCATCGAGTTCGCACGGGATCATCACCGCGGCCAGCCCACCGGCGCGGGTCACGGCATCGGGATACGACTCCTGGATCGCAACCGCGCCGAGCAGCGCGAACGGCTGGTCGGCGGGCATCCTGCGGCCCGAGATGCCGATGACCGGCATCCGTGCGGTGTCGTCGTCAGCGGCGAACGCGGGGGAGTCGTTGTCGCTCACTGCAGTCCTCACAGGCGCTCGAAGTTGCGGCGGAGCTCCCAGTCGGTGACGTGGTTGTTGAATGCCGACCATTCCTGACGAGCCATGTGCAGCAGGTGGAAGTGGACGTCGTCGCCGAACGCCGCCTTGGCGATTTCCGAGTGCTCCCACGCAGCGATCGCATCGACGAGAGTGTGGGGGATGCGGGGCAGGTCGGACTCGTAGCCGTTGCCCGCGAACACCTCGCCCGGCTCGATCTTGTTGTCGATGCCGTAGAGACCGCCCGCGATCGTCGCTGCGAGTGCGAGGTAAGGATTGCAGTCAGCGCCGGGCACGCGGCTCTCGACCCGCATGCCCTGGCCGTGCCCCACCACGCGGAATCCGAGCGTGCGGTTGTCGGTGCCCCAGCCGATCGCCGTCGGTGCCCACGATCCCGGCTGATAGCGCTTGTAGGAGTTCACGAACGGCGCCCAGCACAGGGCGAAGTCGGCAGCCGTGGCGAGGAGCCCACCGAGGTACCAGCGGAACGTGTCGCTGAGTCCGTGTCCGGTGTCGTCGGGCATGAGCGAGCGATCACTGGCGGTGTCCCACAGCGACGAGTGGATGTGGCACGAGCTGCCGACCTCGTCGATGTGGTGCTTGGCCATGAAGGTGATCGCCTTGCCGGCGAGCGCCGCGATCTCCTTGGCGCCGTTCTTGTAGATCGTGTGGTTGTCGGCCATGACGAGCGCCTCGGCGTACCGCAGGTTGAGCTCGTGCTGGCCGAGCCCGGCCTCGCCCTTGGAGTTCTCCACGGGGATCCCCGCGGCCGCCATGTCGTTGCGGATCTTGCGGATCAACCACTCATCCTTCGTGGTCTGGAGGATGTGGTAGTCGATCACGTAGGGGCTCGATGGCGTGAGGCCCTTGAAGTCGCGCGTCCAGGCTTCCTCCATCGACTCCTGGAAGAGGAAGAACTCGAGCTCGGTGCCGGCCTTGACGGTGTAGTCACGCTCCCCTGCGAGCGCGATCTGGCGTCGCAGGATCGCCCGGGGTGACACGTCGATCGTCGCGCCGCCGTGGTCGACCAGGTCACAGATCACGAGCGCCGTCTTCTCGAGCCAAGGCAGGAGATGCAGCGTCGACATGTCGGGGCGGCACACGAAGTCGCCGTAGCCCGTCTCCCAACTGGTGAACCGGAAGCCGTCGAGCACCTTCATGTCGACGTCGACGGCGAGCAGGTAGTCGCACGCCTCGATCGCAGCCCCGTTGTTCGGGATCTCCGCGAGGAAGAACGAGCTGAGGACGCGCTTGCCCATGAGTCGGCCCTGCATGTCGGGGAAGACGACGAGCACGGTGTCGATCTCGCCCGCGTTGTGCAGGTCCGTCAGTTGATCGATGGTGAGCACGTGTCCTCCTACTCCGGCGTGGTGTACGCCGAGGTGATGCCACCGTCGATGAGGAGCGACTGGCCGGTCATGTACGAGCTCTCGTCGCTGGCCAGGAACAGCGCACCGTTCACCATCTCCTCGGCTTCGCCGAAGCGGCCCATCGGAATGTGGACGAGACGGCGCTGACGCTTGGCGTCATCCGACAGGAACTTCGCCAGCAGCGGCGTGAGCACCGGGCCGGGGCACAGCGCATTGGCGCGGATGCCCTGGCGGGCGTAGATCGCGGCGATCTCCTTGGTCATCGAGAGCACGGCGCCCTTCGATGACGTGTAAGCGATCTGCGGGGTTGCCGCGCCCATGTGGGCGACGAAACTGGCGACGTTGACGATCGAGCCGCCGTCGCTGTCGAGCATCGCCTGGATGCCGTACTTGCAGCAGAGGAACAGCCCCTTCACGTTGACGTCGAAGGTGAAGTCCCAGGTGGCCTCGCTGGTGTCGAGCGGCGTGTTGTCGTCACCAGGCGACACGCCGGCGTTGTTGTAGAGCACGTCGAGCCCGCCGTAGGTGCTCACCGCGACGGCAACCATCGCCTCGACCTGGGCGGCGTCGCGCACGTCGACCTCGGCGGCGATCGCCTGTCCGCCGGCCGCGACGATGGCGTCGGCGACCTCGCGGGCGGCGTCACCGGCGTTGTCGGCGACCACGACGTTCGCTCCCTCGGAGGCGAATCGTTCGCAGGCGACCCGTCCCATGCCGTTGCCACCACCGGTGATGATGGCCACCTTGTCGTCGAGTCGACCCACTGCTGTCCTCCGTGCCGTCGTCGGGCAGGGCGCCCGGCTGTTCGCGATGTCGGGCCACACGATACGGCCACCGCCACCGTGGGAGTCATTTCGTCGGTTCGACTCGCCTCAGGCAGGGCGGTCAGAGGAGGCAGTCAGCCGAGTTGGATGACAGGACTCAGAACCTGGTCGGTGGCGCCGAATCGGCGTCCCTCCTCGAGGATCTCGCGGATCACGTCGGCATCGACGGGCGGGCAGAACAGGAATCCCTGCGCCCGCGTGCAGCCGAGCCGACGAAGCCATTCGACCTGGCCGACGGTCTCGACACCCTCGGCGACCACGGCGTGCCCGAGCGCGTCGGCGAGCCGCACGATGGCGGTGACGATGGCCTCGTCCTCGGGGTCGGTGTCGAGTCCGTCGACGAACGCGCGGTCGACCTTCAACGCGTCGACCGGGAACCGCTTGAGGTAGACCAGCGACGAGTAGCCGGTGCCGAAGTCGTCGATCATGAATCGCACGCCCATCGCACGGAGCTCGCGGAGAATCTCGAGGGTCGCCTCGGTGTCGTCGAGCACGACGCTCTCGGTGATCTCGAGCCACAGCCGTTCGGGCGCGAGGCCGGTGCGTTCGAGCGTGTCGCGGACGATCGAGACGAGCGCGGGATCGGTGCACTGGCCGGCCGAGATGTTGACCGACACCGAGAATTCGCGGTCGGTGATCGTGCTCCACTCGGCCATTCGCTGGCACGCCTCGTTGAGGACGAACTGATCGATCTTCGCGACGAGACCGGTGTCCTCGGCGAGCCCGATGAACGTCTCGGGCAAGATCAGCCCCAGCGTCGGGTGCCGCCAGCGGATCAACGCCTCGACGCCCGTCACCTCGCCGGTGTCGAGGCTCACACACGGCTGGTAGTAGGTCACCAGCTGGCGTTCGTCGATCGCCGTGTGGAGCTGGTGCTCGAGGTCGGTCCGCCGGAGCAGCTCGAACCGCATGGCCTGGTCGAAGCGAACGACGCGCGCCCGGCCGTGCTGCTTGGCGCGGTACATGGCGACGTCCGCATCGGCCAACAGTGCCTCGCCGATCAGCGGGGTGGTCGCCTCGGCCACACCCACGCTGGCAGTGAGCCCGATGCGCTTCCCACCGATGAGGATCGGCTCGGCGAGCTCGCGGGTGACGCGCTCGGCGGTCATCGTCGCCGCGGTCGCGTCGGTTCCCGCTGTGATGATCACGAACTCGTCGCCCGACAGCCGCGCGATGTGATCGCCGGTCCGCACGGCCGAGTGGAGCCGACGAGCGACCTCGACGAGTACCTGGTCGCCGATCGCGTGGCCGAAGATGTCGTTGACGCTCTTGAAGCGATCGAGGTCGATGAACAGCACGCAGACGGGACTCGACGGCGTCGCCGTCGCGAGCGCCCGGTCGAGAATGTCGACGGCACTCGACCGGTTCGGCAGCCCGGTCAGCGCGTCGTGCTGCGCCTGGAACGTCGCACCTTCCAGCGAGCGGCGGAGTTGGTTCACGACGCTCGCGTCGCTGACCGCCAGCGAAGCATGCTCGGCAAGTGCGCGGAGGAAGTCCTGTTCGGCCTCGATGAACCGCCGGCCGGGCTGCGCTGTCGCGACGTTCAACACGCCGACCGGGACCCCATTCACATGGACCGGTGCCGCCATCGCCGACTGCAGGCGGTAGCGCTCGTTGCGGCTCACGCGTCCGGGTTCGCTGCGGTAGTGGTCGGTCACGATGAGCCGATTCTCGAGGAACGCGCGACCGGCGAAGCCGGCGTCGAGTGGCAGCTGCGAGAACTCCGCTCGGATCGCGTCGGAATAGCCGACCAACGAGGCGTACGGAGGGTCGCCCTCGACCATGGACTGCACCCGAAGGCCGACGACCTGGGCCGAGAGCAGCTCGGAGGCGCCGAGCGTGATCGAGTCCAGCACTTCCTGGAGGGGGGCACGGTGCGAGATCGCGTGCTGGATGGTGAACAGTCGTGTGCTCAGTGTCTGACGCTCGTCGAGCTCGGTCGCGAGGCGACGGTTCTCCTCGGCGCGCCGTTCGCTCTCGGAGCGCAGCGACCGCTCGGCGTCGAGCGACGCCGCCGCGGTCATCGCGATCGACAGCGCTCGGCCCATCGATCGCAACAGAGTGTCCTCGTCATGGTCGAAGCGCTCCGCGGCGCGCATCACAACCATCGATCCGTCGGGGCTCACCGGTACTGCGAGGAAGTGCATCGTGCCGATCGGTGCGAGCTCGACCTCACCGCGACGGCGACGGCACAGGTCGAGCAGGACTCCGACGGGCGCCTCATCGGGAGGGAAGCCGAGGGACCGGACCACCTGGTCGTCGAGGATCAGCGCAGCGACCTCCGCGTCGAGCGACTCGGCGATGCGGTCGATTGCCAGGCGCAGCATCGACTCGCGTTC
>JAYTFP010000347.1:0-3362 GCA_043734285.1 Acidimicrobiaceae bacterium | reverse complement strand
CCGCGACGGCGTCGGCGGACCGCACGGTCGAGCAGCGCCGTCGCACGGTCGATCTCGTCGCGGTGCCAGCGGCTGCGGTCCTGGTGCTCGAGGAGCACGAGGTCTCCCGCCTCGTCGACGCGGGCGTCGCGTCGTGCGTGGTGCAGCAGCATCAACGCGGTCAGCCCGGCGACCTCGGGTTCGTCCGGCATGAGTTCGACGAGGAGTGTCCCGAGTCGGATCGCCTCGTCGGCGAGCTTGAGTCGGATGAGGTCGTCGCCCGCTGTGGCGGCGTATCCCTCGTTGAACACCAGATACACGACCCGCATGACCGAGCGAAGTCGGTCGGGCAGTTCATGGCCGAGCGGGATCCGATAGGGGATGCCCGCGGCGCGGATCTTGCGCTTCGCGCGCACGACGCGCTGAGCGATCGTCGCCGACGGAACGAGGAACGCACGGGCGAGCTCGTCGGTCGTCAGCCCACCCACCGCCTTGAGCGTGAGCGCGATCTGCGCGTCGAGCGCCAGCGCTGGGTGACAGCACGTGAAGATCAGCCGCAGTCGTTCGTCGCCGATACCCGATCGGTCGCGAGCCTCGAGTTCTGCGTCGAGCTCGGTCGCGGCATCGTCGGTGCGCAGGTCGAGGAGCACCTGCGCCGAGACCTGACGGTCGTCGCGCTGGCGTTCACGGCGGATGCGATCGATCGCCCTGCGTTTGGCGACGGTGAACAGCCAGGCCTCGGGGTTGTCGGGAAAGCCCGACCGCGGCCAGTTCTCCGCGGCGAGCAGCCACGCATCGGCGAGCGCCTCCTCGGCAAGGTCGAAGTCGCCGAGGTGCGCGATGAGCGAGGCGAGCACCTGGCCCGACGATTGCCGGACCAGGCCCTCGAAACGCTCGCGTCCGGCACTCACCCCGACATGTCGCCCATGTCGACCACGGGCCTGACCTCGACCTTGCCGGTACGCGCGTCGGGGATCATCGCCGCCAGCTCGAGCGCGCGGTCGAGATCCGCCACGTCGACGATGTAGTAGCCGCCGAGGGCTTCGCGGGTCTCTGCGAAGGGACCGTCGGTCACCAGTCGCTCGCCGTCGATGATGGTGACAGTGGTCGCGGTCTCGATGCCCTGCAACGGGTCGCCGGCGACCATCTCGCCCGCGTCGACGATCGTCTGGGTGAAGCCGAAGTACTCACCCATCCAGCCCTCTTTCTCGGCGTCGGAAAGTTGGCCCCAGCGCTCGCTGTCGCCGTAGATGAGCAGCATGTATTTCATCGGTCCTCCTGTGGTCGTGAGCGAGATCGTTGCACGCTCACGATGACGACGAACGGCGGTGGTGCAGATCGACAGGCGGCGGGAGGTTGCTCACACTCGCTCGCGTATCCAGTCGACGATCGTCGAGAGCACCTCATCGCGCTCGGGTTCGTGGTGCAACTCGTGGAACGCGCCGGGCCAGATGCGCAGCGTCGAGTCGCTCGACGAGACCTCGCCGGCGAATGCCTTCGACCCCGACACGGCCGTGAGCTGGTCACCATCACCGTGGAGGATGAGGACGGGGCAGCTGATGCGTGCCGCATCGGCGTGTGCCGCAGCCATCGACATGTTGAGTTGGCGACCGGTACCGGCGGTGATCTTGCCGCGGAAGTTCAGCGGATCGGCGTCGTACTCGGCGCGTACCTCGGGCACTCTCGAGATCGCGTTGCCGTCGAGGGTGATCGTGCGCAGCCCCGGTGCAATCTTTCCGAGCACGTTCGCCACCTTCACGAGCGGCGCGGGGATGCTCTCGGCCGCGGCGAGCGAGGCGCTGGCGACGACGAGACCGGCGAGTCGCGAGTCGTCGCGCTCGGCGAGCCGCACGGCCACCAGCCCGCCCATCGAGTGGCCGTAGACGAACAGCGGCCGTTCGGATCGCACCGAGTCGACGAACGCGGCGACATCGTCGACGACCAGCGCGAAATCGTCGATGTCACCGATGCGCACGCCCGTCGAGCGTCCGTGCCCGCGGAGGTCGAGGGTCGCCACGCGGAAACCCGCTGCGGTCAGCGTCTCGGCGACCGGTCGGTACCGCCCCGAGTGCTCGGCGTAGCCGTGCACGATGACCACGTCGGCGATCGGCTCGCCCGCCTCCGCGGTCCAGATCGTGGTGTGGAGGGTGACGCCCCGGGCGCCGGCCATCGTGGACTCGTGCGTCTGCATCCGTGCGACCCTACCGGCCCAGATATCTCCCATCTGTGTCGACGGGGCTGCGGGCTAGCGTCGCACCATGACATCGACGGTGTTGGGCACGTGTCACCACGACTGTCCCGACAGCTGCGGGTGGGTGGCCACGGTCGACGAGGGCCGGGCCGTCGCGCTGCGAGGCAACCCCGAGCACCCCTATTCGCAGGGCGAGCTGTGCCCGAAGGTGAACCGGTTCCTCGACCGCGTCTACGCGACCGACCGCGTGCTCCATCCGCTCATCCGCACGGGTGCCAAAGGCGCCGGCGAGTTCCGACAGGCGACGTGGGACGAAGCGATCGCGCTCATCGTCGAACGCGTCACCGACGTCATCGAACGACACGGCGGCGAGGCGGTACTGCCGTGGTGGGACGCAGGCACGCAGGGTCTGATCCAGCAGTCGAGTCTCGATCGCGCGTTCTTCGCCGGTCTGGGCGCGTCGCGTTCGACCGGCTCGATCTGTGGGCTGGTCGCGCGCGTCGGCTTCGCGTCGACCTACGGATCGGGGCGCGGCGCTGATCCGTCCGACGTCCGTCACTCGCGGCTCGTGTTGCTGTGGGCGACCAACACACGACTCACCAACCGGCACCTCTGGCCGATGATCGCCGAAGCCCGCGATCGCGGCGCGGAGATCATCGTCATCGACCCGATCCGCACGGTGACCGCCGAGGCGGCCGACTGGTTCGTGCAGCCGCTGCCCGGCACCGACACCGCGCTCGTGCTCGGCATGCTCCACGTCCTCATCCGCGACGGGCTCGTCGACCATGACTACATCGCGGCACACACGACCGGCTTCGACGAGCTCGCGGCGCACGTCGCCGACTGGACACCCGAACGCGCCGCGTCGGTCACCGGCATCGACGCGGCCGACGTCGAGCGGCTCGGGCAGACCTACGGATCGGTGCAACCAGCGTTCATCCGCACGTTGATCGGTGCCGAGCACCACGAGCACGGCGCGCGCTTTTTTCGCGCGCTCGGTTGCCTCCCCCTCGTCACCGGGTCGTGGCGGCACCTCGGTGGTGGACTCGCCCGCTCGGTCGGATCGTGGTCGGAGTCCGACGTCGACGACTCGGTGTTCGACGCCCCGTCGGCGACCCGGGGCTTCAACATGGGTCAACTCGGGCGCACGCTCACCGACCCCGTCGCTGGCGTGCACGCGTTGTTCTCGTGG
>JAYTFP010000346.1:0-4899 GCA_043734285.1 Acidimicrobiaceae bacterium | reverse complement strand
TGCGGATCACCGCGCCCGACCGTTCGGCGATCCGTTGCACCTTCGCGTACCCGACGAACTGCAGGTAGCCGCTCGACACGGCCGCCACATCCGCGCCCTCATCGTCGAGCCGTCGCTCGAGCTCGGCCATCGATGGTCCTGACTGCACCGCCGACGCCGCACCGGCGGTGAGCCCCGACACCGCGCTGCCCAGATCGGCACCGATTCCCGCCATCACCTCGGGAAGCTGGATCGAACGAGCCATGTGGTGCACGAAGTAGATGAGGACGGCGAGGTCGACGACGAGCAGCGCCAGGGCGACCGTGATCGAGAGATGCGGCACGAAGTCGCGGTGACCCGTCGACGACGAGATCGATCCGAGCGTCAACACGTCGTAGAGGAACGTCGCCACGAACACGCCGAGCGCGAGCTGGGTGCCGCGATCGCGGACGAAGTTGCGGATGATGCGCGGTCCGAACTGGGTCGATGCGAGCGTGAACGCGACGATCGTGATCGAGAAGACGAGTCCCGCGACGGTGATGACCGCGGCCGCGATCGCCGTCAGGATCTGGCGCCCCGCGTCGGCCGAGCCCGAGTTCACGGATGCCGGCAGCACGATCGAGCCGTGGTGCGCGGCGCGATCCATCGCGTAGGTGACGCCGAACAACGCCACGGCTGCCAGCACCAGGAGCGTCGGCAGGAACCAGAGGGTCGCCCGCAACGCCTCGCGCCGCCACCCGGTCGGCTTCGATGATCGGATCGTCACGTGGTCTCCTCGGCGCGTCGCTGCCACGCCGACCAGACTTCCCGGCTCACCAGATCCCAAGTGTACAAGTCGACTAGAAACGGCGTCGATGCAGCATCACCACCGCCACCAGCTCGTCGCTCGCGCCGTCGTCGCGGCCGCACTCCTCGTCACCGCAGCCTGTGCGTCGGACAGCGGTCACGCCTCGACCGCCTCGACGACCGCGGCCAAGGGCGGGTCGACCACCACGACCGTCGACACGCGACCTGTCGCGTCGGCGGGCTGTCGGGCCGAGCCCGCGGCGACCGCGGTCGACGTCGACAAGCGCACGATCACCGTCGGCGATCTCGACCGCTGGTACCTGCTCACGGTGCCGGCGCCCGCGTCGAAGCCGTTGCCGATGCCACTGTTGGTCGACATGCACGGCCTGGCAGAGGGCGCGGTCCTGCACGCGAAGATGACGGGCTTCGGAGCGCTCGGCACACGCGAGGGCTTCGTGACCGCGAGCCCGCAGGGAACGGGCGCGACGCCGCACTGGATCGTCGGACCCGGTGGTCCCGCCGCAGGCGCCGACATCGACATCGCCTTCCTCGGCAAGATGCTCGACCAGATCGAATCCGCCGTCTGCATCGACACCAGCCGCGTCTACGCGACCGGGCTGTCGCACGGGGCGATGATGTCGTCGATGGTCGCGTGCCTGATGGCCGATCGCTTCGCAGCCGTCGCCCCGGTCGCGGGAGCGACCGCCTACACCGAGTGTCACCCCACGGCCGTCGTGCCGATGCTGACGATCCACGGCACCGCCGACCCGATCCTCCTCTTCAACGGAGGCGTCGGTGACCTCAGCATCCTCGGCGGCCCGAAGCCGTCCACCTCGACGACGCTCGCGCCGCCCGATCTGAACGGCGCCGGCTATCCCGCGAACGTCAAGGCATGGGCGCAGCGCAACGGTTGCGGCGCCACGCCGACCGACACCGCAGTGTCGAAAGAGGTCACGCTGCGCACCTACCCGTGTCCTGCCGGCGCCGACGTGCAGATGTACATCGTCACCGGCGGTGGCCATGCCTGGCCCGGCAGCGAGTTCAGCAAGGCGATCGCCAAAGTCGTCGGCTACACGACCTTCGACATCGACGCGACCACGGTGATCTGGAAGTTCCTCCATCACTTCCAGCGCAAGCACTGACAGCGCCGGATCTGACCGCCCGGGTCGAAAGACCCTGTCGCGAGGTGCGTGACGGCGCGACGGTGGGGACATGTCCGAACCTTCCGCACCACCGAGCATCGATCACGCCGGCGCCGAGATCCTCACGCCCGACGAGTGCCACGAATTGCTCGTTGTGGCGCCGGTGGGGCGGATCGCGTTCGTGCACGACGGCGACGTCACCATCCTGCCGGTGAACATCGGGATGTGGAACCAGTCGATCGTGTTCAGCACGTTGCCCGGCTCGAAGCTCGACGCCGCGGTCATGACGGAGCAGGTCTCGATCGAGGTCGACGGTTGGAACGCGACGACCCACGAGGGATGGAGCGTGCTGGCGAAGGGCACCGCCATGGAGATCACCGACGCCGAGGAGATCGCCACGGTCGAACGGCTCCACGTCGAACCGTGGGTCGAATCCGACGAGGTGCGCCAATGGGTGCGGGTGCTGCCGAACGAGGTCACGGGCCGGCGAGTGCGCCAGACCCACTGACGGTGCTCCTTGATCGACGAGGGTCTAATGCCCTACATTAGAACCTGTTCTCGTTTCGTCGATCCCACCGAGGAGCACACACCATGGAGTTCGGCCTCTTCAGCAACGGCTACCTGCCCGGCCCCGCGGCCCACGATCGCGAGCACGGCAGCGAGCACACGATGCTCATGCGCGAGATCGCCTACGCCATCCATGCCGACCAGTTCAACTGGAAGTACGTCTGGTTCGGCGAACACCACGCCTTGACCGAGTACTCCCACATGTCGGCGCCCGAGGTCGTGTTCGGCTACGTCGCCGCGAAGACCGAACGCATCCACATGGGCTCGGCGATCATGAACCTGTCGCGGCCGGTCAACCACCCGGTGCGCAACGCCGAGCGGGTCGCGATGCTCGACCACATCTGCGAGGGCCGCTACGAGTGGGGCACGGGCCGCGGCGCGGGCAGCCACGAGATGGCCACGTTCGACCTCCTCACCTCCGAGACGAAGGCGATGTGGGACGAGGCGGCCACCGAGATCCTGCGCATGTGGGAGCAGGAGGACTACACCTTCGAGGGCGAGTTCTTCCGTGTCGAGAAGCCGCACAACATCCTCCCCAAGCCCTACGGCAAGGGCCACCCGCCGCTGTGGGTCGGCTGCGGCAACCCCGGCACCTTCACCAAGGCCGGCGAGCTCGGCATCGGCGCCATCGCCTTCAACTTCGAGCCGATCTACAACCTCCAGGGTCGCATCGACGCCTACAAGGAGGGCGTCGCGGGCTGCACCCAGCCGCTCGGCCAGTTCATGAACGACAACGTGATGATGACCAACGCCGTGGTCTGCCTGGCCGACCGCAAGCGGGCCCGCGAGATCGCCATGTCACCGGGCCGCGGCTACCTCAACACGATGGTCAACATGTACCACGACACGATGCCGCCCCAGCAAAACGCGGTGTACTGGCCGGGCGCGCCGAAGGGAATCCCCGACGAAGCCACGCTCGACTACCTGATCGACGCCGGCTACCTGCTGTGCGGCACGCCCGACGAGGTCAACGAGCAGATCGCCAAGTACCAGGAGGTCGGCTGCGACCAGCTCGTGTTCGGCATCCCGAGCGAGGGCTTCGAGCACGAAGAGGTGCTGGAGATGATCGAGCTGTTCGGCTCGAAGGTCATCCCGAACTTCGACAAGGATCCGGTGCACTCGACCACCCGCTACCGCGAACTCGCCGAGCGCAAGTACCCGACCTACGCGAATCCGCTGCCCGAGGGTCTCGACGTGAGCATCATCCCGACGAGCGCACTGCTCCCGCTCTCCTGAGGAGACCTTCGGTCGGACCCATGACCACCCGGGAACGGCTGCTCGACGAAGCCGAGCGACTGTTCGCCCGTGGCGGCTTCCAGGGCGTCACGTCGCGCGAGATCACCGAGGCGGCCGAGCAACGCAACGCGTCGGCGGTCACGTATCACTTCGGCACGCGCGAGGGACTGCTCCTCGAGGTGCTGCGGCGTCGCGGCGGCCCCGTCGACGAGGCACGCGGCGAGCTGCGCGACGCACTCGGTGACGATCCGTCGACGCGCGACCTGGTGCTATGCCTCATCGTTCCCTACGCCGCGCTGCTGACGTCCGACTGGGGCCGCTCCTACCTGCGGATCGTGGCGCAGCTCCGCGGCCGGTTCGCCGCGTGGCGCGTCGCGTCCGACGCGGCGACGACACAACACTTGGCGCGTATTCTCGACGAGCTCGAGGCGCGACCATCGGCGCCGGCTGCGGTGCGTCGTGAACGGATCGTCGGCCTGATCATGCTGATGACGGGCGCGGTCGCGGAACGAGCGCGGCGTGTCGACGACGACGCGGGCAATGAACTCGACGAGGTGGCGTTCGTCGACAACCTCGTCGACATGTGCACGGCCCTCGTCGGCTGAGCGCGACGCCGGAGCGCTACGGCAAACCGGTGACGGTGACTGCGGCGAAGGATCCGCTCGTCGTGCCGTTGCCGAGCTGACCCGCGGGATTCGAACCCCAGCACACGGCGGAGGTGCCCGAGACGTTCGCGCACGTGTGATATCCACCGGGAGCGACATCAGTCGCGCCGCTCACGCCGACCACATCGATGGCCGTCCACTGGTCGACCGCGTCGCCGTTGCCGAGCTTGCCGCCGGAGTTGTAGCCCCAGCACTTCACGCCGCCACCGGTCATCACGGCGCACGTGCTGTCACCACCCGGGGTCACCTGCGTCGCACCGGTCACGCCGGTGACGTCGACGGGGGTCGACGAATCGACGTTCGTGCCGTTGCCGAGGCCGCCATTGCCGTTGAAGCCCCAGCACTTCACCGCGCCGGCCGCAACGAGCGCACAGGTGTGCACGCGGCCCGAGCGAAGACTCGTGGCGCCGGTCAACGACGACACGTCGACCGCGGTCGTCGACGGCGATGTGGAGCCGTTTCCGAGCTGTCCGCTCGTGCCGTTGCCCCAGCACTTGACCGCGCCGCCGGCGACGAGCGCGCAG
>JAYTFP010000345.1:0-6074 GCA_043734285.1 Acidimicrobiaceae bacterium | reverse complement strand
GACCGCGACCGACGACGGCATCTCGGTCAACGGCGACGTGTTGAAGGTGCTCCAGCACCGCAACCCCGCCGAGATCCCCTGGGGCGACCTGGGCGTCGACGTGGTCATCGAGTCGACGGGCATCTTCTCGTCGCGTGAGAAGGCCGCCGCTCACATCGAGGGTGGTGCGCCCCGCGTGATCGTCTCGGCCCCCTCCGACGGGGCCGACGCGACGTTCGTGATCGGCGTCAACGAAGACACGTTCGACCCCGCGAAGCACATCATCGTGTCGAACGCGTCGTGCACGACGAACTGCTTCGTGCCACTCATCAAGGTGCTCGACGACGCGTTCGGCGTCGAGAAGGGTCTGATGAACACCATCCACGCCTACACCGGCGATCAGATGCTCGTCGACGGCCCGCACTCCGACCTGCGACGTGCCCGCGCCGCGGCGATCAACATTGTGCCGACGTCGACCGGAGCCGCGAGGGCCACGGCCCTCGTGCTCGAGTCGATGAAGGGCAAGCTCGACGGCACGTCGTTGAGGGTGCCGGTGCCGACCGGTTCGATCACCGACTTCGTCGGCGTGCTCGGCCGTGACGTGACGGTCGCCGAGGTCAACGAGGCGTTCAAGGCCGCGGCATCGTCGGGTCGGCTGAAGGGCATTCTCGAGTACAGCGAAGAGCCGCTGGTCAGCTCCGACATCGTCGGCTCGACCTACAGCTCGATCTTCGACTCGGGTCTGACGATGGCGATGGGCAACCTCGTGAAGGTGCTCTCCTGGTACGACAACGAGGCGGGCTACTCGAGCCGGCTCGTCGACCTCGCCCTCATCGTCGGCGCTGCCAATCACTGATGCAGTTCGGGGTACCGGAACTCGAGGATCTGCCCGACGTCTCGGGCAAGTCGGTGTTGGTGCGGGTCGATTTCAACGTCCCACTGAAGGACGGCATCATCGGCGACGACCTGCGCATCCGCGCCGCGCTGCCCACGCTCCAGTGGCTGCTCGAGCACGGAGCGAAGGTGACTGCGTGCACGCACCTCGGTCGCCCCAAGGGTGCGCCTGATCCGGCGTATTCGGTCGCTCCGGTGCGCGCCCGGCTCGCGGAGCTGTGCCCGGGGGTCGAGCTGCTCGAGAACGTCCGCTTCAACGCGGGCGAGACCGCCAACGACGACGCGTATGTCGCCGAGCTGATCGCCGGACACGACGCCTACGTCAACGACGCGTTCGGCGCCTCGCACCGATCGCATGCATCGATCGTCGGTCCGCCGAAGTCGCTGCCATCGGCCGCCGGCCGGCTGCTCGCGAAAGAGGTGCAGGTGATCATGGGCCTGCGTGACGATCCGGCGCGGCCGTTCGTGGCGATCACCGGCGGGTCGAAGGTGTCCGACAAGATCGGCGTGATCAACGCACTCCTCGACATCGCGGACGACCTGATCATCGGCGGCGGGATGTGCTTCACATTCCTGTCGGCGATGGGTCACGGCATCGGTGACTCGTTGTTCGAGGCCGATCAGGTCGAGACGTGCCGCGGCTTGCTCGAGGCACACGGTGATCGTCTGCACCTGCCGAGCGACATCGTCGGGTTGGGCGAGGGTGGAAAGCTGTTCGCTCCTGACGCCGGTGGCACGGTGCGCAACTTCGGTCGCAGCCTTCCCGACGGATGGATGGGCGTCGACATCGGCCCGGGCTCGGCGGCCGAGTTCTCCGAGATCATCGCCGGAGCGGGAACCATCTTGTGGAACGGCCCGATGGGCGTGTTCGAGGATCCTCGTTTCGAGGCCGGTACGAGGGCGGTCGCCGAGGCGGTCGCAGCGTCGCGTGGCTACTCGGTCATCGGTGGTGGCGACAGTGCGGCCGCGGTGGCGCAATTCGGACTGGTCGACGAGATCGACCACGTGTCGACCGGTGGCGGTGCGTCGTTGGAATTGATCGAGCGGGGCGATCTGCCCGGCCTCGCGGCGCTGCGCGACGCGGCGACGCGCAACTGAGGAGACGACAAATGGCAGCGCGCATCCCCCTGATCAGCGGCAACTGGAAGATGAATCACAATCACTTCGAGGCGCTGAAGACCGTGCAAGAGCTCAGTTACGCGCTGGCGAACCACGACTACGCGAAGGTCGAGGTGTCGGTGCACCCGCCGTTCACCGACATCCGCACTGTCGGTACCGCGATCGAGGGTGATCGAATGAAGATCACGCTCGGTGCGCAGAACTGTCATTGGGAAGACAGCGGGGCGTTCACCGGCGAGGTGTCCGCCCCGATGCTCGCGAAGCTGCGCGTCGCCTATGTGATCTGTGGGCACTCCGAGCGTCGCGAGTTGTTCGGTGAGACCGACGAGCAGGTCAACCTCAAGGTGAAGGCGATCATCAAGCACGGGATGACCCCGATCATGTGCTGCGGCGAGACGCTCGAAGAGCGCGAGGCCGGCGGGGCGGTCGCCAAGGTCGACGGCCAGATCAGGGCCGGGCTCAAGGGAGTGCCGGCCGATCAGGTCGCGAAGATGGTCATCGCCTACGAGCCCATCTGGGCGATCGGCACCGGCCGTACGGCGACTCCCGACGACGCGCAGACCATGTGCGCCGCGATCCGCGGCGTCGTCGCCGGCATGTATGGCGCCGAAACGGCAACGAGCGTGCGAATCCAGTACGGCGGTTCCGTGAAGGCCGGCAACGCCACCGAGTTGATGGGGCAGCCCGACATCGACGGGGCGCTGGTCGGCGGAGCGAGCCTCGTTGCCGACGACTTCGCCGGGATCATCCAGTTCCAGCGTTAGGCGTTCGGAGGGTCAGAGGGCCCGCTGCTAACGTGCCCTGGTCAAACGTGCCTTCACAGGAGCCCCGGTGTACACAGCGTCTCTCATCGTCCAGGTCGTCGCCATCCTCGCGGTCGTGTTTCTGGTGTTGATCCACAGTGGCAAGGGCGGTGGCCTCTCCGACATGTTCGGCGGCGGGCTGGGTGCGGCGGCGTCGGGCTCGACGGTGATGGAGAAGAACCTCGACCGCATCACGGTGGTCGTGGCGCTGATCTTCGCGTTCAACTCGGTCATCCTGGCGCTGCTCATCGACAAATAGACAGGCCTCTTGAACCGGTCGGCGTCGTGCCGATAGGGGAAGGTGCGTCGTCAAGGAGCGGGTCATCTCGTCGTTGTCGCGGTCGCAACGCTGTTGACGGCATCGTGTGCCGGTCGAGGTGAGGCGAAAGCAGCGGCCGTCGAACCACTGACGCCGGTCGATGGCGGCCGACTGCGTGTGGGAGTGAGCGGGCTCGGCGGATTGAGTCTGTCGTCGCTCGACTCGGCCAACGCAGGCTCGGCGCTTGCTGCGGATCTGTTGTTCGACGGACTCACCGCGTATCGGGCGGACGAGGAGCGGGTGGTCCCGAGCGTGGCGCTGAGCTGGAGCTCGGCCGAGGGCGTGCACTGGACCTTCACGATCGACCCGTCGAGGACGTTCTCCGACGGCTCGTCGATCACTGCGACGGATGTCGTTGCGTCGCTGACGCAGGTGGCGAGAACTGCGAACACGTCGCTCGCCGGTTCGCGTCTCGGCGTGATCGACGGGATGGCTTCGTTCGTCGCGGGAAGCGCGAGCCAGATCAGCGGTCTCGCCGCACCCGACTCGCACACGGTGAGCGTGACGACGTCGACGCCGTTCCAGGAGTTGCCGTCGTTGCTCGCCGATCCGAGCTACGGCATCGCGCCGGCGGCTGCGAACGGGGGGAGTGGCGCCGCGATGGTCGGGTCGGGTCCGTTCAAGGTGACGGCGGTGGACGCGACGCACGTGGCGCTCGATCGGACATCGTCGTCGGCGGCGCATCTCGCGGGCATCGATCTGATGACCTACGCGAACGACGCAGCGGCGCTCGCTGCGTTCGATCGACATGAGCTCGACATCGCGCCGATCCCGGCGAGCAGCATGGATCGAACGCCTCGCCACGCGGCGAGCGCGGCGCTGGTCTACCTCAGCCTGAATGTGCACTCACCGCAGATGGCCGACATCGACGTCCGCAAGGCGGTGTTGAAGGCGCTGGATCGCTCGAAGATCGTGAAGGAGGTCCCCAACGGCCGTGCGACGGTCGCGCAGGGGTTCGTTCCCGAAGTGGTGCACTCGTTCGGGCAGTGCGGCGACCTGTGCGCGTCGAACGCCGCCGCGGCCGCCGTGACCTTGAAGGGCGCGGCGGGAGCGCCACAGCGATCGTTCACGCTCGGATTTCTCGAGGGTGATGATCTCGGTCGCATGGCCGAGGAGATCAAGCGTCAGCTCGATGATGCAGGTGTGACCGTGACGCTGTTGCCGCAGTCGGCTGCGGTGCTGTCGGCGTCGCTGGCCGCGGGCACGAACGACATGATCCTGTTCGGTTCGGTAGGGCTCGCGCCTACGCCCGATCCGTATCTCGCCGACGCCTTCGGTACGGATGGCATCGAGAACACGTCGACCCTGAGCTCGGCCGAGGTCGACGCTGCGATCGGCCTGGCGCGTTCGGCGGCGAATGATCGGGAGCGTGTCTCGGCGTATGCGGCGGTCGAGCGTCTGGTGCTCGAAGCCGCGCCGGCGATCCCGATCGCCTCGATGCACCGTCAGTACATGTCGGCGACGAACGTGCACGACGACGAGCCAGTTGCGGGCGTGATGTTCGACGGCCGGATGGTGTGGCTCTCGAAGCGCTGACGAGTCGCACTCGACCGGGGGAGGGGAATCTCGGTCATCATGCTCGCTGCTACAGTCGTTCCTCGCTCGGGGCATCCGGGCAACCACGTCGGAGTGGCGGAATTGGCAGACGCGCCAGACTAAGGATCTGGTGCCCGCAAGGGTGTGGGGGTTCAAGTCCCCCCTCCGACACTTTGGGTGGTGCTACAACCACTATTAGTTATAGACGCTGTGATACTTGGCCTTTGAGGCCAACGGCATCGGGGAGACGCTGGGCTCGAGCATTCACACCAGCCTGTGGTTCAGGTGGCGAGGGCAACGAGTTCCGCCGGCGTCCACTCTGGCCAGTCGATGTTCCCAAAGGGTCGCCCGGAGATGAACTGCGTGACGACCCGATGCGAGTGCGTGGCGCTCGAATTGTCGTAAACGGTCGCTTCCTGGGCGAGACGGATTGCGTCGGCGACGAGTGGCCACAGGCGGACGTAGCGCTCCCGGATCTTGTCCTCCGGGACGGAGTGGCCGCCGTTGTCGACCCGGTTTGTGACGCGGGCCACAGTCAGGTTCACCGGCACGATGATGACGTGGAGGTGGACCCGGTAGCCGGAGCTGATCAGTCGGGTAACGAGTTCGACCTTGGAGGGGTGGGAGAAGACGGTCTCGGTGATGAACGACTGGCGGTCGGCGATCAGCGTCTCGCGCACCTCCGCTGCGGCGACGCTCGCCTCGCGTCCATGTCCTTCCTCGTCGCCTGGCCACCGGTCCTCGGCGATCAGGTCCGCGTTCACGAACGGGAGCTGCGTTGCCGGTCCAAGCACCTTGTCGTAGAGGGTGGTCTTGCCGGCGCCGTTGGGGCCGACAAGAAGGTGGACGACTGGGTCGGTCACTTCGGGTGGACGGGTTTCCCGTCGATCTCGAGGATCGTGCCATCCGCGGCGTGGAGAACGACACGGCCCTCGTGGTCGAGCTCGACGTAGGTGCGTCCCTCGGCGGCGAACTCGGCGGCGAGGTTGAGTTTGGCGAGGAGCTCGGAGGCGCGGTCGGCCCAGCGGGCGCGTACGACCGCCTGCTCGTCCGGGTTCAGGTCGTCGTAGGAGGTCCGGCCGGCGAGGGTGTCGGCGACCTTGGACTGCGTGACGCTCGACCCGAGTTCAATCTCGCGGCCGATGCGAGCCCAGTGTGCGAGCTGCTGGGGTGCGGATCGGCTCATCGTGTCACCGACGACGCGGGCCGAGTCCAGCAGGTCCCGGTCTACCCGGGTGGGGATCGTTGATGCCATCAGAACCTCCCACAGGTGGTGTGTAGCAACATGCTACATCCAGATCGCGCCAGTGGGGCGGGAAACCCCGTGCCTTGCCGCGAGGTCGAAGGGACCGCGGGACATCGATGACGTCGAAACCCGTCGCGCAGCTCCTCGTCGACTTGGGCGTCGCCCGCTCCCACAGCCG